>DASPNN010000031.1:0-8365 GCA_035626495.1 Chryseosolibacter sp. | reverse complement strand
ATGCACCTGTTTCAGGAGCCGGGCGTTGATCATTCGGTTCCTTGCGTGGAATGGTATAAAAGCGACGACGAGATGTTGTGCATGGTCAAAATAAAAGACAAATAGTCCAACCGTTAATAGCGTGTCTTAACACTTAATTCATCCTTGATGGTCGAAGTATTTAAAACCAACGTCAACGAAGTATGCGATGCAAAAATGCTTGTCGATCGCATTCACGAGCAATATGTTGACCTGCGGGCGAACTTCGACCTTGATGATTGTGACCGGATTCTCCGGGTCATCAACGAGAACGGACCCATTCATGCTTCCGAACTGATCGCGTTATTGAGCAGGCTTGGCTTCCAGGCGGAAATTCTTGCCGACGAGCTCGTATTCTCCACCGGTGAAAAAAAAACAGTCACCCAGCTGTCAGCATACTGATTTATTCCCGCTATCCGATAAGATCCGCCGGGCCTATTCAAACTTCCCCACCCGGGCGACTTTGCGTTAAGAAAATTCGATTAATTCCTGGGATTTCGATGGCTGCTGACATAGGATTGTCATGATCGGGACGCTTCTTTACTGGGCATATCAACCGTCTAACATTATGCAAGAAACGATGACTGTTAAAAACTCTGTTCTGATAGAAGCGACTCCTTCCGCAGTTTGGGATGCGCTCACCAACCCTGTGCAGACAAAAAAATACATGTTTGGCTGTGAAGCTCTTTCAGGCTGGAAGAAAAATGATCCCCTGATTTGGAAGGGTATTTTTAACGGAAAGGAACTGGTGGCGGTTAAGGGTCACATTGTCGACATACAGAAATACCGTTTCCTTGCCTACACTGTATTCGATCCAAACTCGACCATTGAAGACAAGCCCGAAAACTATACGACCGTGACTTATTCGTTGACCGCGTCAGGTGGTTTCACTGTGTTGGAAGTCACTCAAGGAGATTTTTCCAAAGTAGCGGAGGGAGAGAGGAGGTTTCGGGAGGTGGCTGAGGCGGGCGGATGGGAGCCGATTCTTAAGGAGATCAAAAAACTCGTCGAAAACGGCTGATCCCGCGCCTGGTGACAAATAAATCTTGCGGCGGCCATTCTCAACAAGGGCAGGTGCGCATGTTCCAACTTCCCGTGTGTCGTCGGGATCATACAGTACGGGGCCGTAATCCTACGTTTCAGTAACTCTTTTTATCCGTTCTCCGGCCAGAATCGCACTTTCGAGCCATAATTGTTCGAAAAAATGCAATTCATTCTTACTCTTATCTGCGTCATAGGCTGCACAACGGTGCATGCACAATCCCAAATAGCTGGTGACATCGTCGACAAAAAAGGTGCGCCCGTACCACTGGCAAACGTTCTGATCGCAGATACCTATGACGGTGCGACGGCCGATGCCAATGGTCATTTTGAGTTCACAACCGCCGAGACGGGCCAGCACAGGCTTGTCATCACCATGATCGGCTTCCGGACACACGAGCAGCTGGTTGTTTTAGATGGCGCTCGTCAGTCGTTCAAAGTTATTCTCGAAGAACTCGTTAACGAGTTGCAGGCGGTCACAATTTCCGCTGGATCTTTCATGGCGAGCGACGAGTCACGAAGAACGGTGTTTCGGGCAGTCGATATTGCCACAACGGCCGGCGCAACTGCAGACATAGCCGGTGCGCTCAACACATTGCCGGGAACGCAAAAAGTTGGCGAGACTGGCCGACTGTTTGTCCGCGGGGGTGATGGTGATGAAGCAAAGACCTTCATCGACGGAATGGTAGTCATGGAACCATACGGCGCCTCGGGTCCTAACACCCCATCCCGGGGGCGATTTCTTCCATTCATGTTCAAGGGAACAAGCTTTAGCACTGGTGGTTACTCCGCCGAATACGGCCAGGCGCTGTCATCGGCGCTCGCCCTCGAATCGAAAGATGAAGCGGAAATTGGACGCACAGATATCGGCATCCTTTCCGTCGGCGCGGATGTAACGCATACCTACGTATGGAGTGGTGGTTCCGCCGCGGGCAAGATTCAGTATACAGACATCCGGCCCTACTATGGACTGGTTAATCAGGAAATTGATTGGAAGACCCCGCCTAGTTCTATTGAAGGCACTACTGCGTTCCGTCAAAAGATCGGTAACGGGGGCATACTGAAAGTGTTCGGGAATATCAACAGGTCGACGTTTGCTCTTTACAACCACGACATCGACAACTATGACAAGCGGCAGCTTTACGACCTGACCAATCGGTATCATTACTGGAATACCGCATACAGGAATACCCTGAACGATAGCTGGACACTGCGCGGCGGAATCTCCTACACAAACTTGTCGAACGAAATCGTTTTGGATAATCATGATCGTATCGAGCAGAACGAGGAGGGCTTTCATGCGAAAGGGGTTGCCGAAGGCTCCCTGTCTGACAACGTCGAGCTCAAGACAGGGGTGGAGGTCATCGCGCGTGATCTCGCGCAGCGCAGTGTCGTGGCTTCGAATGTAAAGGAGGTCATCGCCGCCGGATTTTCAGAAACGGATGTGTATGCCAGCAATAACTTTGTCACGCGAGCAGGTGCACGTCTGGAGTACAACAGTCTTCAGAAGAAGGCGTCGGCGGATCCACGCGTCTCTCTGGCATACAAGGTCGGTACAGATGGACAGGTCTCGCTGGCGTATGGGATTTTCCGGCAGTCGGTGAAAAAAGAATTCCTGCTTCTGAACCCGGGCCTCTCATCTGAAAAAGCCGCTCATTATATGGTTAACTATCAACGCATCAATAACCGGAAGACATTCCGGATCGAGGCGTATTACAAGCGCTATTGCGACCTGGTCAGGTACGAGCTTGGAAATAAAAGCGATTTGGATAACTCTGGCGAGGGTTATGCGCGCGGTTTCGAACTGTTTTGGCGAGATGGCGAATCGGTTAAGAAACTCGACTACTGGCTATCTTACTCCTTTCTGGATACCGAGCGCGAATACCTCAACTTCCCGGTTGCAGCGGTGCCCACATTTGCTTCACGCCATAATTTTTCCGCAGTTGCGAAATATTTTGTGACTGACCTCCGCAGCCAGCTTGGAGCTACCTATTCCTTTGCCTCGGCCCGACCGTATCACGATCCGAACACCTCATCGTTCAATGCCTCACGCACGCCTGCTTATCACGACTTGAGCTTTAACTGGAGCTATCTGCCGAAACCATACGCCATCGTTTACTTTTCCTGCACGAACCTGCTGGGAAGAGATAATATTTTCGGGTACGAATTCAGTGACAAACTCAATGAAGGCGGCATTTTTAACGGCCGTCCCGTGCGACAGCCGGCACCAAGGTTCATTTTTCTGGGAATTTTTATTACCCTTTCCCAAGACAAAACAGTCAACCAGCTACCAAGCCTTTGATACTCTTTCAAACTAAACATACGACTATGAAAACTAAAATCACTTTATCGTTAGCCATCGTTCTTTTAATGAACGTTTCCACGCCCGTGTATTCGAATGACGAGAAATATGTGGAAGCCATGCAGAAAAATATTAAGACCGTCTACGAAGCCGCAACCATGGAAGAGTTGCAGGGTGCGGTGAACGCTTTCCAACGGATTGCCGGGGTGGAAACAGACAAATGGGAGCCCCTGTATTATGCGGCTTTTGGAAATCTGATGCTGTGCACGCGTGAAAAAGATCCCGCAAAAAAAGATCAGTATATAGCCAGCGCCTTCGAGCTTATCGCGAAAGCAAAAGCGATTGCTGATGGTGAATCCGAGCTCTATGCCCTTGAAGGGTTCGGTATGATGCTGAGCGTGTCCGTTGACCCCGGAACCCGCGGGCCACAATATGCAGGACGCGCTGTACAGGCTTATGAAAAAGCGTTGAAGCTCAATCCGGACAACCCACGCGCATGGGCATTGCTGGCGCAGATGCAATTTGGAACGGCCCAGTTCTTCGGCTCGTCATCGGCTGAGGCTTGTGAAACCAACAATACTGCGGCGTCGAAATTTGCGTCTTTTCAGTCCGGGAACCCCCTGACACCAAGGTGGGGAAATGCCATGGTGACGACCTTGAAAGAGAAGTGCAAATAAATTATTAGTTTGGCGAGCGGGGATTCACCATGGCATTCACGAAAAAACAGGTCATTAACGAGCTTCGTGATATCGCGATCCTGGCCGCCACGGGGATTCTCATGACCTTGTCGGGCATCGCGTGCCGTGATTGCATCGATTCGGTGCGGGAGTTCTGGATCATTGCCTCTTTCGCATCTATACTCTGGATCGCCTTATGGAAAGGCAATCACTATCTCGGAAATTTTGTTACGCGAAGCGTCTCATGGCTGACGAACCCGGTCAGAAAATTTTTCCTTTACCTGGCGTTCACAGTGATCTACACCTTTGGCGTCATGTACTCTCTCGGGACGATTTACAAATGGGTCTTCGGAATCAACCTGATTCATGGCGCACTATCGTCGGTCTACATCACGATCATTATATCTCTGTTCATGCACGGCCGGTCGTTCTTAATCAATTGGAAACAAACCACGATCGCAGCAGAACGACTCGAACGGGAGAACATCGCCGCACGTTATGAAAGCCTGAAGAATCAGGTCAACCCGCACTTTCTTTTCAATAGCTTCAATGCTTTGAGCAACCTTGTGTATGAAGACCAGGACAAGGCCGTAAAGTTCATCAAAAAGCTGTCAGAAGTCTACCGCTACGTACTCGACACGCGGGAACGGGAGGTTGTGACCGGTTCGGAAGAATTCGATTTTTTGCAATCCTACATGTACCTGCAGGAGATCAGATTCGGAAACAAACTCAGGATCGAGATTCGCAAAGATGACCGTGATTTCTTAGTCGCGCCGCTCGCTGTCCAAATGCTGATCGAAAATGCGATCAAGCACAACGTCGTCTCCGAAGACGATCCCCTGACAATCGAGGTGTTCACAGACGACGATTTTCTGGTGGTGAAAAATAACCTCCAGCCGAAAAGTTCTTCTGCTGAGCCGTCTGCGGGCGTAGGCCTGGATAACATCACGAACCGCTACGCGTTCCTTACCAGTAAGAAGGTCGAGGTCATCGCTGACCCGGACAGCTTTATTGTTAAATTACCCTTGTTGACTCAAACCGATCATGAACATCGTCATCATTGAAGATGAGCCACAGGCCGCTGCACGACTCGAAAAATTGATGAGCGAGCTTGTGCGTGACTGTCATATCGTGGCCAAGATCGACTCGGTAAAAAAATCCGTGAGCTGGTTGCAGGATCATCCCGCCCCGGATTTGATCCTGATGGATATCCAGCTGGCGGATGGCGTCAGCTTTGAGATTTTCGAAAAATGTGAGGTGCACACCCCGATCATTTTCACCACCGCTTACGACGAGTATGCGCTCAGGGCTTTCAAGGTCAACAGCGTGGACTACATCCTCAAGCCTGTCGACAAGAATGAACTCCGGACCGCACTTGAAAAACTTCGAAACGCCCCGCGCGGAAACGCCAATGCCGGCGAAATGCTCAACAACATCAGCCGCGCGGTGCAGATGCTGATGAAAAAGTATAAGTCCCGATTCGTCATCAAGGTCGGTGAGCATTTGAAAACGATCGAGGTGGCGCGCGTTCGGTATTTTTTCAGTCGGGACAAGGCGACGTTTTGTGTCACGGATGAGAACCGGAATTTCGTCCTTGACCACACCCTGGAGCAATTGGAGGACATGGTGGATCCCGAAAAATTCTTCCGGATCAACCGTAAATACCTCGTTCACGCCGACGCCATTCAGGACATGATCCATTACACCAACAGCCGTCTGCGGCTTGTATTAAAAGGTTCCGACGACAAGGATATCATCGTTGCGCGCGAACGCGTCCAGGAGTTCCGCGACTGGCTTGATAAGTAGGATCAGTTACCGTGCAAGAGACGTTTAAGGTCCTCGATGTCGGCTTGTTTGAGCGGCTTGGTGATAAACTGAATGACGTTCTCGTTTTCAAAGACAAGCTTTCTGTCCTGAGCGCTGTTTGAGCTTGTAAGGACTACAATACGCGAAGTACTCCGGACACGCTCGGGTAAATCGTTAAATCCCTTCAGGAAGGCGAAGCCGTCGACCTCGGGCATATTCAAGTCTAAAAAAATGATATCCGGCGGCGACTCGCCATTAAGACCCCTCAGCCAGCTCAGGGCATCCGTTGCTGACTTATATTGCAATAATTCGCGGGAGAAATCGTACACCTCGAGGAACCTGCGTTGTATGAACAGGTCAATGTCACTGTCGTCGATCAGCACAGTTTTTTCTACCAGCTTGGACATATCTACATGTGAGGCGTTCGTATAAACTTAATCAAAAAGTCCTCAAAAACAAGAATTTACGCTAAAAATATGATCCTCAGGTTTTTTGCTCTTTAAAAAATGTAGTAAAATTGGATCTTCTAAACCTTCTTAAATAACCATGAACATTAAGCATACTTTTTATCTGTTTTCGATCGTGACCCTTGCTGCTTTGTGGTGCTCATGCAGCGCCCCGAAGGAAGAGGCAAAGAACGATGAGTATAATGATTCAACCGACCTGAAAAAGCAAATCGAAGAAGTTGTTTACAATATTCCGTCTCCATCAGAAATCCCATATTTGTTGCAGGCGACAGGCGCTGAATTCAACGGCGCACTGGTGAATCCGAAATCCAAAGTCGATCAGTATGTCACCCGTAACGATAAGGCTGCACTCAACCTCGGTGTCTATGCCGCCGACATCGGTTACCTGAGCTCCTACGACCAGACCCAGGAAGCCATCGACTATCTGACGGCGTGTAAGACGCTGGCGGACAACCTGGGACTCATCGGCACATTTGACGCCGACGTCATCGAGAACTTCGAAAAGAATATCTCCAACAAGGATTCACTGACCCACCTGCTGGATCGTACCATCAAGAAAACCGAAAATTACCTGAACGACGACAACCGTAATAAGCTCTCTTCCATGGTCATCGCCGGCAGCTTTATCGAAGGCCTTTACATTTCGACCGGATTGATCAAGACCTACCCCAAAAACATCCTGCCGGATGATAAACGCAACCTGGTATTGACTCCAATCATGCGAATCATATTGGAACAAAAGAAATCGGTGACCGACCTGATAAAAATGCTCAACGCCGTCGACCAGACCGAGCCCATCACGGCCATCATTAAGGATCTGAGGGACCTGGAAGCAACGTACCAGGCACTGAACATCGAGGAACAGATCAAAAATAACCGCGCTGATCTCGTGCTGACCGATAAAAACCTGGAAGGGATTACCCGGATCGTTGAAAAACTCAGGACAGACATCACGGGCTGAGAACGCCCTTACGTAAGTAATATTTCCCAAGGGACTGGCCACGCCGCCAGTCCTTTTTTATGCCACGGCTAACCATCTTTTCTGTATCTTTATCCATATTGAACCCCACACTATGAGTGAAACACTACTCAAAGCGATACTCCGCCTGTTCGCGCAGGTGGCAAAAGAAGGCGAGGTCACCCGGCAGGAACGCGACCAGATCCGGACTTTCCTTGAAGAACACCTCAGCATGGCAGGTGTGGAAACCTACCTGGGCCAATTCGATACCTATTCCCAAACGCTTTCCGAGACAACCGTCAGCGTCGATACAGTCCGGCAACTTTGTATGGAGATAAATCCACAGCTGACGCAAAAACAAAAAGTGATTATCGTCCTTGAGCTGATCAATATTATCCAGGCGGATGGGTCTATCTCCGAGCAGGAGGAAGAATTGGTGGGGACCATTGGGGACGCTTTCAAGATCAGCCGCAAGGAAATCGATGCGATTAAAATTTTTGTTCTTGGCCAATCCGCCAGGGACCTTGACCATCCGGATATTCTCATAGTCGATTCAAAGCCGGCTCAGCCGAACCAGAAAGCGCGCCATATGAGCAAGCATCACCTCGACGGGGTGATCGCGATTCTTCACCTGGTCGAGAACGAAGTGTATTTTATCAAATATGTCGGCAACACCGATGTGTTTCTGAATGGGGTTCCCATGAAACCGGGGAAGATGAGTGTGCTCAGCGTAGGCAGCCTTGTCCGCTGGGATAAGGATGAGCCTGTTTATTATGGCTCAATTTTGAAGGTGTTTAAAAGTTTTCCGGAAAACAACCGGATTGCATTCGAAGCGCGCAATATTACCTACCGTTTCAAGAACGGCAAGCTCGGTCTTCGCGATGTGAACCTTTCTACCGAGTCCGGGAACCTGATAGCGTTGATGGGAGCAAGTGGCGCAGGAAAATCCACCTTGTTGCATGTACTGAATGGCTCGGAGACTCCTTCGGAAGGAACGGTCACGATCAATGGCATCGACATCCACAGGAGCCCAAAAAAGATTGAAGGCGTGATCGGTTTTGTACCTCAAGATGACCTGCTGATCGAGGACCTCACC
>DASPNN010000030.1:0-4058 GCA_035626495.1 Chryseosolibacter sp. | reverse complement strand
CGACAGCTTTTTCGGCCGAAGCCGAATCCGTCCTCGCCACCTCGAAATTCTGTTTGGCCAATTGCCAATCCGCGTCAGAGATTACTTTTTGCGCGTATAGCTTCTCCTGCCGTTTGTAATCGAGCATCGCCCGTCTGAAGGTAGCCTTCGCCCGTTCCAGAGACTGAAGGGATTGCTGCAAATTCGCACTTTGCTGGCTCAGGCCAGCCTCTGCGCGCTCAAGCTGACTTTGCCATGTATCGGGGCGGATTTTCACAAGCGGTTGCCCGGCAACGACGGAATCACCTTCTTCGATCAAAAGATCGATGATCTCACCCGACACCTCCGGTGCGATCTTGACTTCTGTGACAGGTTGGACTGTACCGGAAGCGCTGACCTTTTCGACAATCGTCACTCGTCTTACCTTGGCCAGCTCGACTTCCAGGTCATTGGGCTTGCCGATCCACCCGGCAGATTTACCAACAACAATGAAAATGAGGATGACGACAACAGCGCCCATGAGCCAGTAAATAAGCTTGTTCGATTTTTTACGCGTTTGCTTCATTGAGTGTATGACAATTAGTATTCAATTGGTTTGCCCTGGTAAAAATCGAGAACCTTCTTGCGGAAAATGAAATCGTATTTGGCTCTCGTAAAGTCTGTCTTAGCGCGGAAAAGATCGTTTTGGGATATCTGATATTCGAACGAGTTGGCAGCACCCAAAGCGACGCGTTGCTCCATCATACGAAACGCTTCTTCGCGCGCTTCCACCTGCCGCAAAGCGGAATTGTATGTCTTGGCGGCTGCAACGGCGTTGTTGTACGCAGTTTCGACGTTCTGTCGCAATGTGTTTTCAGTTTCAATGGCCGTGATCCTCGCCACTTCGCGATTCAAGGAAGCCCGTTGGTAGCCATACCGTGATTGCATCCCGTTAAAGATCGGAATCGTTAAGTTCAGGCTGACTGACCTGTAAAGGTTGTCCTCAAGCTGATCCCGGTAGCCATAGCCATTGACTTGCGTAAAGATCGGCTGCTCGTATTGGGTTACCACAACCTCCGACGGATTGCTCTGCACATAGCCGATTGGCATTTCGATGATTTCGCTGCTGCCTGTAGGAATTTGTCTGGCACGATCCGATGCACTGGAGTAATTGCTGTTGATCGACGCGTTCAGACTTACCCGCGGCAGCATATTCCCTTTTGCCGCTTTCATTGCATAGGTAGAGCTTTCGACGCGCAAGCGGGCACCCTCAATTTCCGGCATCGCAGTCCTGGCAACATTGAAAATATCCTCGCGCGACAGTCCGAGCTGGATGTCTTCAACTTCGATCTGCATCAGCTCAACATCCAGCGGTGTGGCCGCCGGCAGCTGGAGCGCCTGCTTCAATTGAAGCAATGAAAGATTCAATGCATTTTCCTGGTTGATCACATTCACCTCGTTGGTTGCGACCTGTGCGGTGAGATTGAGCTCTTCAGACCTGGGCAATGCCCCTGCCTCCACCTGCTTTTTCACCCGGTCGAGTTGCGTTTCGCCGCTCGACATCAAAAATCTGGCATTGTTAAGTTGTTCCTTATTGAAAATCACATTGATGTAAAGCAATGCGATGTTCAATCTTACGTCGTTCTCTGTTTTTTCAAGATCTTTCTTAGCGGCTTCGTACGCACGGTCAAACTGTTTGATGGTGTTCTGAATCCGAAGTCCGTTGAAAAGCGTGACTGATGAAGACACGAAGGGGTTCAGCGAGTTCAGCTGTTGAGTCGTAAAATCATAAGTCACAGGGTTCAGCGACCGGCCCCAGTTCAGTCCATAACCCAGACCTGCGTTCAGGGTCGGGACCATCGAATACACCGACTGTTTCTTGTCAAGCTCTGAGCTCTCGACACTGTAAGTGCTCCGCCTGATGCTCAGGTTGTTGGCCATAGCATACTCAATGCATTGCTTCAGTGACCAAACATTTTCGTTCGGACCGGAAGACGACCCTTGCGCCATGGACATGGCGGTGACGATGCAAAATGCGAAGGCAAGTAGTTTTGTTTTCATGGACTTATGATCAACGATCGATATCGGGTATATAAATAATGTCTTTTACCCAGCTAAGACTCCGAAGGTATTCCAATGTTACAGGCTTGATACCGGAATCCATCTCAATGACAAGGCACGCGATATCATTTTTCCCCTTACGTGACACCGACATGGTCGCAATGTTGCAATCATCATGAGCGAGCACGTCGGCGATAAATGCAATGCTGCCCTTGACATCACCAGCCGTTATGATGATGGTGTGCAGGCTAGCGCTGAAATCGGCCTTAAAGCCATTGACTTCCGCAATGTTGATCAGCCCGCCACCTTTGCTTTCTCCAAGTACCTCAATTTTTTTGTCCCCCCGCCGGAGATTCAGGCGAATGGTGTTTGGATGAAGGGCTGACGCATTTCCAACAGACTTGAACCGGTATATCAATCCCTCTTTAGCCGCAATCTCCAGCGCCTCCTTGATGCGTTTGTCGTCGGTGGCGTAGTCGAGCAAGCCGGCGATAATGGCCCGGTCACTCCCATGCCCCTCATAAGTGCGCGCAAATGAATTGTAGAAGGTAATGTCGGCCTCATCGGGCCTGCCACCCATTAGTTTACAAGCTGTACGCGCAATCCGGACCACTCCGGCCGTGTGGGAGCTGGAGGGTCCGATCATGATGGGCCCGATCATATCAAAAACGCTGCTTTTTTCCGCCATTTCCGGTTCAATACGCAATTTGTCGACAAAAAGATTTCGTTGTTACATTCGATCGCCAAAACTTCCGGAAAAGATTTAAAGGCAATCCCATAGCGCCCACAGACAAGACCATATGCTTATTTTTGATCTTATGAGATCGCTCACCCTCTTCATTGCCAGCCTTGTCATGTGGACGTCCGGCCTTGCCCAGGAGCTCGTGACTTTTGAGGAAATCAGCTTTAGCTCCGATGTCGAAAAAAATGCTTTTGAGAAACATTTTATTGAGAGAAACACCGATTACTTCCGGCTCTTCATGGCGAGCGGATCCCTTACGGAGAGCGCAATTGCCAGGGCTCGCGCCGACTTTTACAACCAGCTTGCTAGCCTAAACACCGATAAGTTCAAATCTCGAAAAAATGAGAAGAAAGCCCGGGCGATCCATGATGCGTTCTCGACCGCGTACTTAAAAAAATTCGACCCGAACGCAAGGTTCGAAGACCTTTTTACCAGCGGCGCCTTCAGCAGCTTGTCTGCGGCGATGCTGTTCGGCCTCGCGCTGCATGAACTCCAAATCCCCTATGCCGTCAGAGAACAACCTGAGAATGTCTATGTCATGGCGTATCCGGCGAGCGAAAAAGTTGTGATGGAGAACCCGGCAATCAGCCTGGGAGCCTTTACCGTGAGTCATGAAATGAAGGTGCATTTTGTGAAATCGCTCAAAGACCAAAAAGTGATTTCAGCCCAGGAGTATGCGTCTTCGGGCGTGGAAACACTGTTCGACAAATATTACTTTGCCAACCATCGTGATCTCACTTTTCTGGAAATGGCCGGGTTACAGTATACCTATGAGGGATTCGCGCGTTCAGCGGAGGACAAGCCGAAAGAAGCATTGTTTGAATTTGAGAAGGCTCACATGCTTTATCCCTCCGAACGCACAGTTTACCTGTTGATGTCGGCCGGGTTGTCGGCATTTACCGCCCATGAGAAACGCGACCAAGTCCATGCAACCTTGCTGGCCAAAGTTGCCCGATACAAAACGTCCGGCATCACCGATGAGATGATCGTTGGAGAATTTTATAAAGTGATTCAGCACTTATTGTTCGACTCCGGGCAAAAAGACAAGCTCGAAGCCTATTACCAGGTTCTGGACAGTCTGATGGTTAACGAATCGCTGAAGTCCGAGCTGGCATTCTTATATAATTACGAAAATGGAAGGTACCTTTACAACCAGGCCCGGTATAAAGAAGCACAATCATTCTTTGAACGCGCGCTCGCCCGCAAGCCGGCGGACCAGAATTCCATTGGCGCCTTTATCAACATTTTGATCCAAACCAAAAGTACTTCGGATAATTTCAGCCGCATGAGCGCGCTG
>DASPNN010000029.1:0-9309 GCA_035626495.1 Chryseosolibacter sp. | reverse complement strand
CCAGACCGGTTTGCTTCAATTTCCGTTCGCGGTAGTCGGTTTCCAGCAGCAAGTCCAGGTTGATCACCTGCACGTCGGTGCGAATACGAAACAAGTCTTGGAGCAGGAACATCGGCAAAGTCATGTTCTCACCTTCAGTGAAGAGCACGGCACCATCTTCAACCGACATCAGGACATTGTAACAATAGTTCATTAGCGAGACGGACATCCCGTTACTCATCCACAATTCATTTACGACCGTGGCGCGTTGTTCGGCGTCCAGGTTGTATTCATGGTGCAAAGCCAAAAGCGAATTGACAAAAACATTTTTCGGATCCAGCTCGCGGGCCTTCAACAAAAGTTGAAATGCTTCTGATGTGAATCCGCGATTCCAGCTCGCAATGAGAAATGACTGCAGTGTATTCGGAAACGAGTTGGCAACCCCTTTTTCAATCAGCGACAAAACGCTTTTATCCATATGCGAAAACCGCGCAGCTGCGTAATGATTTAACCACGCCCCCGCCGACGGATCAGACTCGAGTTCAGTTTTCCATAACTCGAATTGTGTCTTATACCAATCATGAGATTGGATGATTCGTGTCCGGACCTGGATCTCCTCGGGCGTTTCTTTGGAATGGGAGGAAAGTGAGAGGGTCAAAGCCAGGGCTATCAAAAACAGGGGCTTAATTCTTTTCATCGTCTCGTTTTTTTGAATCTGTACACGTGAAGCCCGCATTCGTTCAAAATAATTTTTGTTTTTTTACAAAATGTCCGGCAGTCGACAAGTGGCGACACCGAAAAAATGCACTTTTGGAGCAAAAAAAGCATGAAGTCACTACGTTTCTATCTCCTGATCCTTCTATGTGGATGCAATTCTGATACAAGCGTCCAGGAAGTTTTTACCACAGACGGGGTTGCGATCCGCGGTTATGATCCGGTGGCATATCACACCGATGGCGCGCCGGTTGCCGGAAGTGATGCTTACACGCTTGAGTGGAGAGATGCGACGTGGAAGTTCGCGACGGCGGAAAATATGGCGGCGTTTGAAAACAATCCCGAAAAATATGCTCCGCAATTTGGCGGATATTGTGCGTACGGAGTCGCCGACGACCACAAAGCAAGCACATCACCGGATGCATGGACAATCGTAGACGGCAAACTGTACCTGAATTACGACAAAGATGTTCAAGCGCTTTGGAAAAGCAAGCAATCAGAATTTATTGAAACGGCGAACCGCAATTGGCCCGAAGTCAAATTGCAGAAATACTAAACACGTTGTTAAACTACCCGGACACGTAAGTCGCCGGTCGCTTCTGTCAGCTTGCCAAATGGCTTGAGATCAAACCCATGGTGTTTGCAAACATTTTCAAACTCCTGTTGATGCGAAGGATCGACTGAAATCAGCAGGCCGCCGCTCGTCTGCGGGTCCGCCAGGATCGATCGCTGCAGGTCGCTGATACCGGTTACTTTGTTTCCATAACTATCCCAGTTTCGCGTAGTGCCACCGGGAATACTCTTTTGTAAAATGTAGTCTTCAAGAAAATCAAATTTCGGAATGTCGGCGAACCGGATTTCTGCCGAGAGGCCGCTCCCTTCGCACACTTCACAGAGATGACCGAGCAGTCCAAACCCAGTCACGTCGGTGAGGGCAGTCACGTAAGGTAATGGTCCAAGCTCGGCGCCAAGGTTATTAAGTGTGAGCATGGTTTTGATGGCTGCGTGCAAATGTTTCTGGGCGACCATGCCTTTTTTCTCAGCCGTTGTGATGATACCAATGCCCAGTGGCTTCGTCAGGTAAAGAAGGTTGCCTGCACGGCCTGTGTTATTCTGTTTCAAATGCTCTTTCCGGAGAAGTCCTGTGACAGCAAGCCCGAAAACGGGTTCCGGACAGTCGATGCTGTGCCCTCCCGCCAACGGTATACCGGCCTTGTTGCATACGTCACGGCTGCCGTCGAGCACGCGCTGCGCCACTTCTGTCGAGAGCTTGTTAAGTGGCCATCCCAGGATCGCAATCGCCATCGTGGGTTTGCCCCCCATGGCGTACACGTCGCTGATGGCATTGACCGAAGCAATTGCGCCGAAGGTAAACGGGTCATCTACGATCGGCATGAAGAAATCCGTTGTGCTTACAATGCATGTACCATCACCAATATCGTAAACGGCAGCGTCATCCTTTGATTCATTACCGACCAGCAGCTGTGGAAAGGAGGCTTTCGGTTGTTCTGTTTTCAGGATTTTATCCAATAATGCGGGAGAAATTTTGCATCCACATCCTGCGCCGTGACTAAATTGCGTAAGTTTGATTTGCTCCATCGGACAAATTTATCAACAATCATGAAAGGATCGGTCATGAGTAATAAAAATATCCCCGGCATTCACAACTTCTGCGACAGGTGGTGCGAGCGATGCCCGTTCACCGATCGATGCGCAGTTTATGAAAGCGAACAGGAGTTAACAGAAGAAGAAAAGGATATCCGTAACCAGGCATTTTTCGACAGGTTGAGGGAAAATTTCGCGAAAGCGAAAGTGATGCTCGAGGAAGCGGCGAAGTCACACGGCCTGGACTTCAACGCTCTCGATGCCGACGTTGAAGAATTCGGCAAGAAGGAAGAGGCACGGCGCCGGGCAGCCGAGGAAAACATCATCGCCAAGTTGAGTGATGAATACATGAAGGTCGCACAGCAATGGCTGAAGACGCAACCGGGCATGCTGGCGAAGCTTGAAAAACTGAAAGAAGAGGTGGGCGTTGGCGCGCAACAAACAAGCGAGGCGAAAAAACAAATCGAGACCATCCGGGATTCGGTCGCTGTGATCCAATGGTATAGTACTTTTATCTACACCAAACTTATACGCGCCCTGATGGGCAAAGCCGAAGACGATATTTATGAATCGGGGATACGCGACTCCGACGGATCGGCGAAGATTGCACTCATTGGAACCGAGCGTTCCATGCACGCGTGGACTTCGCTGTTTGAGCTCTTACCAGACCAGGAAGATCACTTTCTGAATGTTCTGTCTTTGCTGGAACGGATCCGAAAAAATACGTTGGTCCAGTTTCCAAATGCTATGAACTTCGTCCGTCCCGGTTTTGATGAAGTGAAAATCGACTGACCGACTCACGCCCATGTCCGCTGCCGACCTCACAAGACCAGCGACGCTGCAAGCTCGTTAATATCACTGCCGTCCCATGCAACCTTGCGCGACACACGATGTTGCTTTTTCGATAAGCCCATGCCATACGCCTTGTCATAATAAGTGAGCAGGATATCAATGGTGGATGCCATATCCCCGGCAAGCAATTTTTCCTTCGCGGCCTGAAAGTGCTGACCACCCAGTTTTTTCACAATGGACGACATGGCTTCTAAAAAATCATCTTTGTCCGCCCCGCCATACTCGTTCACGAGTCTTTGGACGCGCGTCACCCGATCGACTTCAAGCGCGATTATGGGACTGTTGCACATCGTTTTCCAAAAGGGATCCGGCAATACGAGCTTGCCAATGGTAATGGACTCATCCTCGATCCAGATCGGTCGTGCGGGATCCAGTCTCCGGATATGCTCAAAAAGATCGTTTTGAAATTGCTCTGCGGAAGGTTGTGGAGGCATCATCAGTCCTCCGAAAACAGAACCTTTGTGATTCGCCAGGGCCTCCAGGTCAATGACCTGCTCGCCCCGGGCGGCCAGTGCGCGAAGCACCTCGCTTTTACCACTGCCGGTATACCCGCCGACGATCCGCAACGTGAGCGGCATACCAAGCGATTCCAGCACGTGCGTCCGATACGCTTTGTAACCTCCCGCAAGCTGATGGGACTTGATGCGTGCCATCCCGATGAACTGGCAGAAGTTCGAAGACCGCATCCCGCCACGCCAACAGTGTACCAGCAGTTCTCTTCCTGCTGCTACCTGCTCTGCCTGGTTGACAATATCCAGAATTCTTGGACCGACCAGACGAAAGCCGGTTTTTATGGCCTCGAGTTGTCCTTTATGCTTATAGTCGGTGCCGACGGCTTTGCGCTCTTCGTCGTTGAGGATTGGAATGTTTACTGCACCGGGAATATGGCCGTCGGCAAACTCGCCTTCAGATCGAACATCGATCGCCGGCAAATTATCTCGCAGCTTGAAAAACTCAGATACAGTTACAGTCACACACAAAGATAGGGATAATGAAGCTTCCTTGGACGGCCGCTTGGGAACAGCATAGCTGTCCCTGTTAGTTCCAACACTGTACAGTTTGCTCGCCAATTCAACAATATAAGGCGAAGTGCGGGCGATAAAATCGTTTGAAATGTAAGGGCACAAGTTTAGTCGCCTTGTCCGCACTTAAATGTCGCGTATGAAAAAACTTCTATCTTCGGTTCTTTTCCCGTTCGTATTCCTGGTAGCCACCCCGGTATGGGCTACCCCTGGCAACGTAACGGATGGCGCTCCCAATACCGGTCTGCAAAGCGATTTTCAAAATCCCGAACTCACTGCTACCGTGATCAATGAAGTGGGCGTACAGCTGACTTTTATCGACCACAGCGACCAGGACAGATATTACGACATCAGGAGAACTTCGCCCGGCGACCCCGTTGTCACCTATCAGAAGACGCTGGTTACTCCCGGTACAGGCGGATTGTATGTGTTTTTCGACTACACGGTTCAGCCGAACACAACGTATACTTACACCGTTACGGCCACACTGGACCAGGAAGGATATCCGGAATATCCCGATGTAGCGAGCGCCACAGTTAACACTGCTGACAGAAATCCGCTCGATTATCCCACGTTCGGATCCTACTTCGGCATTCAGCTGACAGAAACGTCGTTTACCTTCCGGTATAATAATCCGACTCCGGGAGCCCTGACTGAAATTTATCACGCGCTCGCCAAGGACGGTCCGTACACACTGTTGCACACAGCCACAGAACAGGACGGCGTTTATACCGACTCTGGCCTGGAACCCGGAACCACTTACCACTACACCTTGCGGTCGGTTCTGGACGGCGCGGTGTCGGCATTTGCAGGCCAGCCCCAGATCACGACCTTTAAGGACTTTAAGCTTCCGGACTTCAGCGCCGTGGCGCTTCCCGATACAAGCGTCCAGATCACAATCCATGACCGCGGCCTAAGCGACGTCCGTTATGAGTTGATTCGCGAAGACCTCACTGCCGGCAATGGCGAACTCATTCAGGTATTTGAAATCCCGGATTCAGGAACAACAGTTACGTATTTCGACGAAACCGCGATGGCCGGAAAAACCTACCATTATATCCTCGATGTGTTCCTGGAGCAGGGTAACGGAGGCACTGTTGGTTTTGACACAGTCCAGACTGTCGGTGACTACGCGCTGCAAACACCGTACTTCGATTATTCACAGCCACCGTCGAGCTTTCCGTGCGGGCGAGAGGTGCTTGTCATGTATAGCAACCCGAACCTTGGAGCCTATACCGAAATCTGGCGCGCGACGTCACAGGATGGCGTATACGCACTCGTGACGACCGATGCGGGAGGTGAGTATCACGATTTCGATGTGCTTCCACACCGCACCTACTACTACAAGCTGCGCGCCGTGGATGAAAATGGAAATTACTCCGGATTTTCGGACCCCATGGCCCTCGAAAGCGGATCCGACTTCTTCGACCCGGTGGTGTCAGCGACCTTGCTGCCAGACAACACTGTGCAGGTATCCATCCTCGACAACTCGTACCTGGACGGCAGTTATGAGGTTTATGGTTATGATCGCACGACCGGCCTTCTCAACGGTTTCTTTTGGACGCTCGTCGCCCCGGATTCAGGAGGCATTCACAGCATGGTTGACACGAATGTCGAGCCCGGCCATGAATACTTCTATGGCGTTTCGGCGATTCTAAAATGCGATGGCTTCCCCGTCGTGTCGGAATTCGGAGCGGCGATCACAATTCCCGATGGACCTCGCGTCTCCGGATTCACGCTCATTGACCCTGCATCGGATGCAAGCGCAGGAGCGCTCACGGACGGAACGGTTCTAACAAGATCTGATCTCAACATACAAGCCGATGCAAATTCCCTTACCGGAAGCGTTGTCTTTACCCTCGATGGCAAACGGAATGTGGATAGTACTCAACCCTTCGCGCTGTTTGCCGAATCGAAGGGCGATTATAAGAAAGGGCATTTAAAGAACGGAACACACACGTTGACTGCAACGCCCTATTCCGGCGCTAACGGTACGGGTACTGCCGGAACAACGCTGTCTGTCAGCTTCACAGTAGACAGCCAAAAAGGAAACGCGGTTACGCTGTATCCGAGTCCGGTGGTCGATCAATCCGCATTGCAGATAACAGGACCGGTTGGCAGCCCGGTGCGCGTGCAGGTGTTTGACCAATCGGGAAACCCGGTCCGGTCACTTTATCAGGGAACACTTGACGGCGAAGGAAGTCTGACAAGATCACTTCACGCATCAGAGTTCAGGCCCGGAATTTACATTTTGTCGGTTGACATCAATGGCAACGTAAGCACCATGAGATTTTCCGTAAATTAAAATCGACCTGCCAGGTCGTTGCAGGCCACGGCTCTTTCGGCGCCGTGGCTTTGCTTTTCTATCGGGTCAATCGCCAAAGTCAATCGTAACGGTGGTCGCAATGCCCAGGCGAAATCCGAGGTCGGTTTCTTTGCCGTCTTCGAAGGATACGGCTCCCTCCAGTCGAAATACTCTCAGGATTCCATCGATGGAATAACCAAACTCGGCGTAGTGAGGACTGGTCGGCGTTTTGACATAGTTCGCAAAAAGGTTTTCCCGAATCCCCGCAAGCCTGACGGTGGGAAGTGTGGTTATAAGAAATTTTCTGAACTGGTAGTGAATGTTACCAACTATGTAGCGGTCTGCCGTACTATACCGGTAGTAGTCCAGCAGGCGAAAACTGCCGATGGGGTCATTGGTTATGAATGGGGTTCGGTTGCCAAGAAAGTGCTTGAAATCCATGAAGTAAAGCTGGCGGTCATTCAAGAATTTACCCGCAGTGATGTTGACGTCAACCGTCCCGCGGGCGCCGACATCGAAGCCATGCCGGACGCCAGCCTCAAGCAGGTCGTAATCGACGTCGCTGCCAAGAACATCATCGAAACCTTTTCGATATTCCATGGTCAGGGCAGGAGAAGAGCGTGCTACCGGATACTTCCGCCCATTGTGACTCCTGAATTTCACCCATGGCCTGGCGACGACGCGGATGGCCCCGACCAGCGCCTGATGATTTCCGAACGATGTTTCGGTGAGGAACAGATTCTTCGGTTGGTTGGGGGTGAACGCCTCTATGGAATTTCGATCCACGATCTTAAAATCGGTCGTATTGACCAGCTGCGTCCGGTCACTCCAGGTCAGGTTCGTGAAAAGCGTCAAGCGATGATCGACGACCTTTCTGAATTTAAGCGCGGCGAATTCGTGCTCGTACAGTTTCATAAGGTTCTGCTCGAGAAACAGTGTCGTGAACGTATTGACCAGTGGTAGTATTGGATTCTCTTGGTTAAACTGGGCCACATAGCGTCCGGCCTCCGCGTCGAGTCTGAAATGTTGGTTGCCAGTCATGAAATTCAGGTAGCCGGAGAATTTTTCACGCGAAAACGCATAGCGCAATACGGGCGTAATCCTGATTCTGGTCCGGTTCGTGTCTGGGAGTACCGTGCCGATTGCTACCCGGTAAATACCGTTCAAGCCTTCAACCGTATTAAATCCTCCGCGGAGGGGATAGATGCGAAAACTTGTGCGCTTCGTAATCCGGTAACTGTCACCAACGATCACGTCCCATGGCTGAAACCCCTTGTGGCTGGATGCCTTGAGTGTGTCGCCCTCCTCTTTTGCCCGCTCGATGGCGGCGATGCTGTCTGCTTTCTGATAACCTTCGATTTCGTCGGTGGTCAGCGGGATGGGGCGCACGCTTGTCCAGTACGTGGAGTCATTGTGATACTTGGTGCTGTCGTCGTCGAAGGTAAAATCGGAAAGCACCTCCGGTCCCTTGACGTCCTTGCGTTCCTCTTTTTCATATTCCTTGATGATGGACTTGAGCTCTTTCCGGGTGATCTCTTCCCCGGAAGCGAGGCGCTCCTGGAGGTTGGCAGTGTTCTGCTTTTTTTTGGGAGTGTTTTTCTTTACGGCTGCCTGCTTCTTTTCAACTTCCTTCGCGAGCGCTTTTTCCGCAGTCTCATCCACGACCTGCATGCTTTCGACATAGATCGCTGGATTCAGCGTCACTTTATAGTCACGTACCGAAGTGAGGTAGTGCGCTTCAAACTCGAAACCAAATACCTTATCATCGACCTTGAATTGGTGTGAGACCGGCAGCCACACTTTGTCATCGATCGGAGCAAATGTGACTTTCATCTGAAACGCAATGCCCAGCTTGCTGGTGCTGATGTCGAGGGTGTGTATGCTCCACCAGTCTTCAACGATGTAGATGGTGCCCTCTACAACATTTTCACCTTTCGAGCGCGGGATGACTTTGATCCGGCTCACTTCGAAGTCGCGATCCTTGAAAGTGCCGAGGTATTGAAACTTGTAGTAGGAGAATGCTTTCGGCGACAGCGGTGTTACGGTTTCGGCGATCTCCGGCTCATAGAAGCTTCCGAAAATATAGGATCCGGGGTTTGCGTTTTCTTTGCGGTCACTGCGAACTGAAATGACCTTTTGCTCGAACTTATTAGGTCGTGTGAACCGGATTTCGCTGAGTGACTCAGACAAATAGACTCGTCCCTTTTCAATTCCATCCTTTTCGAGCGCCTTTTTCGCCAGCCACGGATAATCCTTGAGCTTGGCAGAACCCTTAATATAAACTTTGGCCGTGTAACGGTCGACAACGTTTCGATGATAGGCCGCCTTTGCAATGGCTTTGCGCATGATGGTGTAGGCCGGATCTTCGTCGTCGCTGCCGATCGTAATTTCCTTGAGCATGATGTCCTGCGGCTCCAGGGTAATGTTCAGTTCGACAAAATTGTCCTGTACCTGAACGACCCGGACTACAGTCCTTCTGCCGAGGTGCTGGAAGACGAGGTCGTAGCGGCCGGATTCAAGTGGAATTTCGAATTTGCCATCCACGTTTGCGGTTGTTCCCGAACCAAGTTGTTTGACAAAAATTGTCGCGAAAGACAGCGCGGTGCCATCGTCGGCCACGACCGAGCCACGGACGCCGGACTTCTGCGCTACAGACGTGAAAGCGACTGAAAAAAACAGAAAGACAAGTATTGACGAGAGCCGTCTGTTCACGGTTGCTTTTTTTAGTGGAGGTAAAATCCTTTTGTGCGAATCATTTCTTCAACGGCATCTGGTACCAGATAACGAACAGACTGGTTCTTTCTGATGCAGTTGCGGATAAATGTTGCGGAG
>DASPNN010000028.1:0-2860 GCA_035626495.1 Chryseosolibacter sp. | reverse complement strand
TTTTAATGATGTCAACGTTCTTATCTACACGGGCTCTTTGGGATGGTATGTAAAAAATTACTGGGTTTCATTACGGCCTTATGTAACATCCGATCCGATCAGCACGAATGGCTCTGCAACTGTGTTTATCCGCCGCTATTTCCGCAATCCGGAAAATTTCGTCGGACTCATTGGTGGCTTTGGTTTTTCCCCCGATTTCGCGCGTCTTCAAACGGGTTATGGCCTTGGCGGGGATAACGTTCACAAATTAAATTCACAACGGACAGGCATTGTGTTTCAGAAAGTTTTTCAATCAAAGTGGGTAATGAATCTTTCGTTTGAGGTCGCCCGCCAGGATCTATCTGATGAGACGGGTCCCTTGCTAATGACCACGTCCACGCTGGGATTGAAGCGGAAGTTTTGATCCTGAAATCAAGCTCTGCAATCTTAGATCGCCGGATCTTAAATCAGATGAAATGGATATGCCGATTGAAGCGAATAAAGTTTTTGATTGTCAAAAATCGTTAGTCGTACGTCGTGAATCGTAAATCGGCGTTCGAATGGAAATCCCGTTGACTAGATCACCACGAAGGCACAGAGACACGGTGGCACGGAGAAATCCTTGAAACTTCCCACACTGGTAAATCGGTGGTGGACCTCTCCCTAAAAATCGTTAATCGTTAATCGTTGATCCTGAAATCAAGCTCTGCAATCTTAGATCGCCGGATCTTAAATCAGATGAAATGGATATGCCAATTGAAGCGAATAAAGTTTTTGATTGTCAAAAATCGTTAGTCGTACGTCGTGAATCGTAAATCGGCGTTCGAATGGAAATCCCGTTGACAATGCTCACCAAGAAGGTATTATGTTTGAAAAGTGCATAAGCTAAAATTCTTTAGTAGGTTAATAGAGTTTACCAAAATCATTCTACCTATAAGAACCTAGCTTATGCGAACAAAAGTTAATCACAATTTATTTGAAGGCCAATCAATATACGTCGGTATTGATTGCCATAAGAGCAGCTGGAAGGTTAGCATCCAAAGTGAACGGTATGAGCACAAGACAATGAGCCAAGATCCCAGTCCTGAGACCCTGGCCTCATACCTGAAGAGAAATTTTCCCGGAGCATCTTATAAAGCAGTCTATGAGGCAGGATTTAGTGGATTTGACGCTTGTCGGGTGTTGAACAAACTGGGCATCGATTGTATTGTAGCTCACGCAGCTGACGTTCCTACAAGTGAGAAAGAGCGGCTCCAAAAAACTGATAAAGCGGATTGCCGCAAACTTGCACGGTCGCTACGGAATGGTGAACTCACAGCCATTCACATTCCAGACCGGTACCTTGAAGCTGATCGAGCGCTTATTCGGCAGCGGCAAAGAATTTCAAAAGATGTAAGTCGCATAAAAAATCGAATAAAGTCGTTGCTACTGCAATTCTCGATACAGATGCCAGCTCACATTTCGGAGTCTCAAAGCAGATACTGGTCGAAAGCTTATTTAACGTGGTTAAAGGGGCTAACATTTGAGGAAGCGCGTCTGAAACAAGTAATTGATAACTATGTGCGTCAGGGAGAATTTCTGCGAAAAGATCTGTTGACAGTTAATCGACAAATTAAAGAGTTATCAGAATCTGAGTTCTACGGTGAGAACTTTAAACTACTGAGAACCGTACCAGGCATTGGTTTGATCGCCGGCATGACCTTTCTTGTAGAAATTGGTGATACTACCAGGTTCAACAAGTTGGATGAGCTTTGCAATTATATCGGCCTGGTGCCAAAAATGCATAGTTCGGGTGATCGGACGTTTACTGGCAAAATGATGAACAGAGGAAAGAAGATACTCAAGATTATGTTGATCGAAGCATCATGGATCGCTGTTCGGCATGACCCGGCGCTGATGGCAAAATTTAATGAGATGAGTCTGGTGATGCAAAAGAACAAAGCCATTATCAGAATAGCGAGGAAGTTGCTAAGCAGGATGCGGTATGTGCTGGAGCACAATCTGCCATACGAAACTGGAATTGTAAAATAATTTGAACAAAAACCTTTAAAATTTGGGGAAAGGGAGAAATTAAAACGTTAGTCCGTGTCTGCAGCACCAGAAATGGAGGACCGCTACGCTGAGATTACGTCTCCCTTCCTCTTTAATTTGAAAAGTACATTGCTGCAATCTTCGAGATTGACTGCTCATAGAAGAGTGATTGAGAGGTTTAGTTCTTAAATACTGTTGGGATAAGGAATCCCTTTCTTTTCCCAAAAGCAAGGTACTTCAAGACAAGAACCTGTCAAGGCTAAAATGCACTCCGCTTCGCTTCGGCCTTGACAGAACCTTGCCTTGAACTGAACCGCATTTGCGAAAAGAAAGGGATCAAATAAGAAATTGTTGAATTTTAGCATGCGCCTATTGGATTTCAACATAGAAGAAGTACTGAGTTATGCCTTTATCGAATATGATGACAACGGGAGGGATGCGGGTTTTAAGCGATTGGTGATGATAATCTTTAATGACTCCAATAACTTCCGGTTCCGAGCCCCAGATGTCGATTTTGTGTCCGAGTATTTTTTCCGGATCATTGAAACCCAACAATCTCATGCTGGTTTCATTTACAATTGCCGAATTCCATTCCTGGCTATCGGCCCCCGAGAAATTACGACCTGCTATCAAATCCAGGCCATAGGTTGCAAGAAAATCTTCGTTCGCCATGATACCCTGGTAACTGTTTCCCTTGTCTACACCCTGTCCTACGATGCGCACGTTTCCAGCGATGTTCTTGACTGCATGTCCAGGAACGTCAGTCGATAAGCTTACTGCCCTCATTCCCGGCTTTTCAAGCAGTGAATTTCGGAACGCACTGAAGTTACTGCGATATGCCGGTTCATCA
>DASPNN010000027.1:0-5904 GCA_035626495.1 Chryseosolibacter sp. | reverse complement strand
TCCGGTACGTCACCTTGACTCATGCGAAAGACAACCAGATATGCGATTCCTCATACGACACCACGCACACCTGGAACGGGTTGAGCCCTTTCGGCGAGAAGGTTGTAGCGGAAATGAACCGCGTCGGCATCATGGTCGACATATCTCATGTTTCGGACAGCGCCTTCTATGATGTGCTCCGGCTTACGAATGTCCCGGTCATCGCCTCGCACTCATCATGCCGCCACTTTACCCCAGGCTTTGAACGAAACATGGCGGATGACATGATCCGGGCGCTGGCAAAGAACGGTGGCGTCATACAAATAAACTTCGGCGCAAACTTCCTCGATTCGGTGGCCAGGAAGAATGACACCCTCCGCGATTCGCTCGAGACAATCCTCAAAGAAAAAAACCTTACTTCTGCCGATGCAGAAGCCCAACCCATCATTGCCCAGTTCGGCAAAGCTCACCGCGAGCTCTTCTCCGACGTCGAGCGGGTTGCAGACCACATTGATCACGTCGTCAGGCTGGTTGGAGTCGATCACGTCGGAATCGGTTCAGACTTTGACGGTGTAGGGGACAGTCTTCCCCTTGGGCTGAAAGACGTCTCTACCTATCCAAACCTCATTGCGGTTCTTTTGAAACGCGGCTATTCTCCCGAGGACATCGAGAAGATCTGCTCGAAAAACGTCTTTCGCGTCTGGAACAAAGTTATCGAAGCGGCAGCAGCGAACCAGCAATAACAGTAACTTTACCTTGGTTAATATTTACTGTTTTTGCCTGGGTAATGACGATAACTGCCGGTGTCAGATTAATGGAATTTGAATTATTTACCAGGGTAAAGATTATAGGTTTCGCTTCCTGAACTGTGAAACCGCGTAGTGACATGCCCGTGCCGTCATGGCCATGTACGTCAGCGATGGGTTTACCGAGCTTCCGGAGGTCATAAAGGAACCGTCGGTGATAAAAACGTTGGGAACGTCATGCATCTGGTTGAAGCTGTTCAGCACTGAATTTTTCGGGTTATTGCCCATTCTGGCTGTGCCCATTTCATGATTGGCATTTCCTGGAAACGACATCCGCGCGTCAACCCGAATATTTTTAAACCCCGCGACTTCCATCATTTCGGCGATCGTTTCCGCCATATCTTTTTGCATCGCTTTCTCATTTTCGCCGAATTTGCAATCGACCTGGAGAATTGGGCGACCCCACTTGTCTGTCTTGCTTTTATTCAGGGTGACTTGGTTGTCCTCAGAAGGCAGTGACTCGCCAAAACCCGTAAACCCGATGTGCCATCCGCCTGGCCGCGACATTTCTTCTTTCAACGCCTCACCGAAGCCGACGTCCAGTCCGCGGTTCCATCCGCCGCGTGCGGCTTCTCCCTGGAAGTTATAACCGCGCAAAAAGTCTTTTTCCTTCCGTTCGAGGTTCCGGAAGCGCGGGATCTGGATGCCAATCGGGCGACGTCCGCTGTGATACACATCCTCAAAGCCCTCAACGTCGGCCGACAATCCCATGCACTTGTGGTGGTCCATCAGGTTCTTGCCGACCTGTTCGCTGCTGTTCCCAAGACCGTTCGGAAAACGCGACGACGTCGAATTGAGGAGTATAAATGCGGTGGCCAGTGTAGCGGCGTTGAGAAAAATGATCTGCGCAAAATATTCGGTGACTTGGTTGGTGTCCGTGTCCACGACCTCAACCCCGGTGGCGCGTCCTGTTTTTTCATCATAAAGTACGCGGTTGACAAGTGCATTCGTTTGAAGGGTAAGCTTTCCGGTAGCGAACGCGGCTGGAAGTGTGCCGGCGTTGGTGCTGAAGTACGCGCCATAGGGACAGCCCCGGTGACACAGGTTCCTGTATTGACAAATGCCGCGGCCCTTGACGGGGATCGTCAAATTGGCGGTACGGCCCATCGTCACCCGCCTGGAGGGGAAACTCGCCTCGACTTTTTCCTTGAACATTTTTTCCACGCAATTCATTGGCATGGGTGGCTGGAATTTTCCGTCCGGAAGGTGAGCAAGTCCTTCGGCCTGGCCGCTGACGCCGACAAAAGTTTCAACGTAGTCGTACCAGGGCGCAATATCTTTGTAACGGATCGGCCAGTCGATGCCGAATCCGTCGCGCGCATTAGCCTCAAAATCCAGATCACTGAAACGCAGACATTGTCTGGACCACAGTACGGAGCGGCCGCCGACGATATCGCCGCGAACCCAGTCGAACCGTCTTGTCTCTTCGTAAGGATTGTCCAGGTCGTTGATGTAAAAGTGTTTGTTATCGGCGCGGAATGACCAGTGACGCGCCTGTATATGTTTGGTCTGATAGTCCTCCGGCGTCAAGCGGCCGCGGTGGGGGAAGTCCCAGGGATCTTTCGTTGCAGTGGGATAATTCGGGTGTTCCAATGGCTTTCCTCGTTCGAGCATCAATACACGAAGCCCGTTTTCACACAGCTCCTTCGCCGCCCATCCCCCGGTAATGCCTGAACCGACGACGATTGCATCGTACGAGTTTGCTGTAGTTCCGCGCAGGTTCAGGTTCATATCGTGACACTTTGGAAATCCGAAGGTTCTTAAAATACGGAAGAGTATCAAAAGCTTTTTTTCAAACGGTTTCGCTTCTCGGACTGTGTGTTTCTTGTGCGCGTGAAACGTTCGATGAAGCCAAGAAAAAAATCCGGCAAATGTGCCCGGTGAAACAAATGAAGGTTTATTTTTGCGCAATTTTGTTCATCCCTTTCCCAACACACCATGCCAAGAGACAGAAGTATTCGCTCGGTACTGATCATCGGTAGCGGACCCATTATTATTGGTCAGGCCTGTGAATTCGATTATTCCGGATCTCAGGCGTCGCGCTCGCTGCGTGAAGAAGGGATTGAGGTTGTGCTCATCAATTCCAATCCGGCGACGATCATGACCGACAAGGTGACCGCCGACCATGTGTATCTCAAACCGCTGACCAAGAAGTCGATCCGCGAGATCCTGGAAAAACACCACATCGATGCCGTGCTTCCCACCATGGGGGGTCAGACTGCGTTGAACCTGTGCATCGAATGCGACAAAGCCGGGATCTGGCAACACTATGGCGTACGCATTATCGGCGTGGACATCAAGGCGATCGAGACCACCGAGGATCGCGAGAAGTTCCGTTTGAAAATGCACGAGTTGGGAGTGGGCGTTTGCAAAGGTGCCACCGCAACGTCATTTCTCCAGGGTAAAGAGATTGCACAGGAAATTGGTTTCCCTTTGGTGATTCGCCCGTCGTATACCCTTGGCGGGACGGGTGGTGGATTCGTCCAGGATCCGGCAGATTTTGATGAGGCGCTCAATCGCGGCCTGCACGCCTCCCCGATACATGAGGTGCTTGTTGAGCAAAGTATTTTTGGATGGAAAGAATTTGAGCTGGAGCTGCTCCGGGATTCGCTGGGCAATGTGATCATTATCTGCTCGATTGAAAACTTCGATCCCATGGGCATTCACACCGGCGACTCCATTACGGTGGCGCCTGCGATGACCCTTCCGGATACCACCTACCAGATGATGCGGGATATGGCAATCAAAATGATGAACGGGATCGGTCAGTTTGCGGGCGGCTGCAACGTGCAGTTTGCTCTCAATCCGGACAATTATGAGGAGATCATCGGCATCGAGATCAACCCCCGTGTGTCGCGTTCATCGGCCCTGGCCTCGAAAGCCACCGGTTATCCGATCGCCAAGATCGCGGCCAAGCTTGCCATCGGGTACAACCTGGATGAATTGAGGAATGCAATTACAGGTACGACGACGGCTTACTTTGAGCCCGCGGTTGATTATGTCATTGTCAAAATTCCGCGCTGGAACTTCGACAAGTTTCATGGTGCGGACAGGAAACTCGGGTTGCAGATGAAATCCGTCGGCGAGGTTATGGGGATCGGGCGCAATTTCCAGGAGGCCCTGCAGAAGGCGTGTCAATCGCTGGAGATCCGGCGCAACGGCATCGGAGCCGACGGGAAATCGCTCACCAAGCAGGAGGAGTTACTTCATAGCCTGGAGCACCCGACCTGGAACCGGATCTTCCATATTTACGACGCCATCAAGCTTGGCATTCCGCTGAAGACGATCCAAAAACTGACGCGGATCGACCGGTGGTTCCTCAAGCAAATTGAAGAGCTCATCGAGCTGGAGAAAGAAATTGAAAAATACGGCATCGACGACATCCCCGCTTCGCTGATGAGGAGGGCCAAGGAAAAAGGTTATGCAGATCGCCAGATCGCCCATTTGCTCGACTGTCTGGAGAGCGAAGTGCACGCGAAGCGCAAAGAGATGGCTATTAACCGGGTCTACAAGCTGGTCGACACCTGTGCTGCGGAATTTGAAGCGAAAACGCCGTACTACTATTCCACATTCGACTCGGAAAACGAGTCTTCGGTGAGCGACCGGAAAAAAGTTGTTGTTTTGGGATCGGGACCGAACCGCATCGGACAGGGAATCGAGTTTGACTATTCGTGCGTGCATGGGGTGCTCGCTGCCAAGGAAGCGGGATACGAAACCATCATGATCAATTGCAACCCGGAAACCGTTTCCACCGACTTCGACATTGCCGACAAGTTATATTTTGAACCCGTTTTCTGGGAGCACATCTACGACATCATTCAGCACGAAAAGCCGGAAGGCGTCATCGTGCAGCTGGGTGGGCAAACAGCGCTGAAGCTGGCGGAAAAACTCCATGCTTACGGCATCAAGATCATCGGAACATCTTTCGATTCGCTCGACCTTGCGGAAGATCGCGGCCGTTTCTCGACGCTGTTGAAGGATCTCAATATTCCGTATCCGGAATTTGGTGTGGCTAGAAATGCGGACGAGGCGATTGAGGCATCCAAACTGATAGGCTTTCCGTTGCTGGTCCGCCCATCCTACGTGCTCGGCGGTCAAAGTATGAAAATCGTCATTAATGAAACCGAGCTCGAGCATCACATCCTCGATATCTGGAAGCACCTGCCCGAGAACAAGGTATTGCTCGACCACTTCCTGGATGGGGCTATCGAAGCTGAAGCCGATGCGATCTGCGATGGCGAGGATGTTTATATCATCGGGGTCATGCAGCACATCGAACCCGCAGGGATACATTCCGGCGACTCCTATGCGGTGCTGCCGCCGTACAACCTGGGCGATTTCGTGATGAAGCAGATGGAAAATTACACCATCCGGATTGCACAAGCCCTTCAGGTCAAAGGCTTGATCAATATCCAGTTCGCCATCAAAAAAGACAAGGTCTACGTGATCGAGGCAAACCCCCGGGCGTCCCGTACCGTGCCCTTCATTTGCAAGGCCTATGATGAACCGTATGTGAATTATGCAACGAAGGTTATGCTGGGTGCGAAAAAGGTGAAAGACTTCCAGTTCAATCCCACAAAAAAGGGTTATGCCATTAAGGAACCGGTCTTCTCATTCAACAAGTTTCCGGATGTGAACAAGGAGTTGGGTCCTGAAATGAAGTCCACGGGCGAATCGATCTATTTTATCGACGACCTCATGGATGATTATTTCCTGAAGATCTATTCCGAACGCAATCTGTACCTGAGCCGCTAGGCGGAACTTCATAACGAAGTTCTCACGCGGTTCCGAAATGCCGGTTCCCCGTTTCGTTTCTCGATACACTAAAGGGGCTTAAAAAGCGTCTAAAAACTAAAAAAGCGGAAGGAAACCTATACCTTTGTTTTTCAGTTTATAGACTAAAACTCATCTGATGCTCAAGTTTCTCCTCATCATCGGCCTGATCCTCTATGTTGTGTACAAGATCGGATCTCTTTTCTTCAGGGCGGGAGCGGCTTCTCAATTTCGCGACCGTGGCCAATACGACGCGTTTGATGCAAATTCCGGCAAAAAGGAAAAGAAACCGAAGTTCAAGGGAGGCGAGTATATTGATTACGAAGAGATCAAGTAAGCGGGTTTT
>DASPNN010000026.1:0-5773 GCA_035626495.1 Chryseosolibacter sp. | reverse complement strand
TTCAGGTACGATTATCGTCAATGGCCTTGACCTGAAAGACATCCATCTGGGCGACTGGCAAAACGCCATTGGGATCCTTTTCCAGGATTTTCCTATTTACAACCTGACCATTCGCGAGTCGATCGCCGTCGGCAGGATCGGCGAACCGATCGACGATTCACGTGTCCGGCGCGCCGCCCAGTATTCCGGCGCCGACGAATTCATCTCCAACTACGACCAGCTGATCTGGAAGGAGTTCAAGGATGGCATCGACCTTTCCAAAGGTCAGCACCAGCGGCTCGCAGTGGCGCGGATGTTTTACCGGGACGCGGTAATCACCATTCTTGACGAGCCAACCGCCTCGATCGACGCGGTAACGGAAGAGAAAATATTTACATCCCTTGAAAAAAATACCGCCGGCAGAACGGTCATATTGATCACCCACCGCTTTAGCACAGTAAAAAATGCCGATAAGATCCTGATGCTGGAAAATGGCCGCGTCATTGAACAAGGGTCGCATAAAGAGCTGATTGCCCTTGACGGCAAATACGCCGCCCTTTACCACATGCAGGCAAAAAGATACCTCGAAGAGGAACTCAAAGGCGAGCGTGCGGACGAATGATGTCAGGGATATTTTTTCTTGACGCTTCCGGCACGGAGCTGTGAGATCACCCGGTCAATATTGCGCAAAAGGGCCTCTTGTGTTTTCAGGGAGTTGAGATATTTCAGGATGTCTTTCTTACGCGACGGGATGAGCCCTGTATATACGTTAAGCAAGCGGTTAGACGTGAGGGCTTTTCTGAAAGCTGGGTTCATCCGCGCCGTCCGCTTCTTCCGCTCGAAGTCCTGTTCAATAACAAAATGGGTGACGTCACCTGTTTTTACAGTCGCGCCTTTCAGCATCGGTCCATTTACAAAGAGGCGAAATCCCTTGCTTCGGACGGGCACGAGTGTTTGCCGGAAGGGATGACGTTCGATTTTCCCCTTCACAGGAATATATCCTTTCACAGGCGTCATTCGCGCTGTGATCTCAGGAGGGACCATGACACAGGGGTTGATGCCCACTTTGAAAATTTTTGCCGAGAATCTGAATTTCATAACCCCGTCGATTGATTAACTGAGGAGCGCCGCGAGATCCGCGTCGTCCCTGCTGACCAGCTTTTGGATGGTGACTCCTTCGTGGTTTTCCGTATTTTTTTCGGCTCCCGCGCTTAGCAGCAGACGAACACAGGCCACCTGGTGATGCCGGTTATCTTTCCCTCCGTAATAATATCCATGCACTGCCCAGAACAGCGGTGTTGAATGAAAGTCCAAACATTTCAAATGAACATCCGCTTTTTCGCGCAGCAAGCGTTCAACAATCAGGTCACGACCGGTCCAGGCGGCCCAATGGAGAGCGGTGCCGCCATGCGTGCCGCGGTGGTGGATATTTGCGCCGCGATCGATGTACAGCAGGGCGAGCGCATCGGCGTGGAGGCTGGCGGCTGCGATCAGGGGGGTATCGCGCTTTTCTATGAGTCCGAAACCATTGATATCGGCCCCGCGCCTGATCAGCAGGTCGGCAATGCGGACCGCCTGTTCTTCAGAAATATGTTTTGCAAACGCACAGTCGCATACCCGGTGAAGGGGATGAGCAAGCCCGCATTCGCCTGAAGGTAAGGCGACGCCTTTATTGGCAAGATCCGGGTGTTCACGCAACGCGGTGTCCAAACCTTCAATATTTGCCTGTTGCATGAGGTTCCAAATTTCTTTCGTCGCGCTCATGGTTTCAGGTCCTTGTAGCTGATGAGCTGAATTTTTTTTTCGCGAATGAGCTGGATCACTTCCCTGCTTGTAAACAGATCAGTCACCCCCTGGCGGTCCGTCGCCACGTTTTCATAACCGATGTGCGAAATCGCGCGAAGCTCGTCATTGTCCAATCCCGGGTGATCGACGAACAGGTACGTGTTACCAGGCTGAAGGCTATGAATGACACCGATGAAGCTCTTGATCTTTTGCTTGGAGGTCCCCGCGGCTTGTCCGCCGTATCCCATGGGAATGACCTGATGATCTTCCGGATCGATGTGGATACGGTATTCCTGTGCAAGCCTTCTTGCGAGGGCCTTCACTTCTGGTGTAAAGGCGGTCGAGTTCATGTGCCCCGATATGTGGGTAATTCCCCGGATCTTCTTGAGGGCGAGTTCAATTTGCGCGCGAAACTCTTTCTCGATGTCTTCGAGCCTCCATTGATTTTCCATCACGGATCGCTGCGGATAATTCTTGTTGGGATAGATCATTGGAAAGAAGTAGCCGTCTTCATCGCGCAGACTCGGGCAGTCGGTAAGTGGTCGCCACTTGATTTTGTCCCACTCACTGGTTATGGCCAGGTGGATGCCGACGTCAATGCCTGGATTTTGCTTCAACAGTTCCACTGCCTCGGGAAACCAGGGTGACGGGACGATGACCTCGACGGATCGCACGATGCCTTCCCGAAATGCTTTGACAATGGCCATGTTGCCTGAATGGGAAAAACCCATGTCATCGCCGCGGATGATCAACCGGATTGGCTGCTGACCCGAGAGCGTGCCAGTTGCGGCTGAGAGTACCAGGATGAAGATGATTTTTTTCATAGCGGAATGATCGTGTTACCAAGTTACCAAAAGTCGGCAAGGCAACGAGGGTTGTAAAATAAAAAAACCCCGCTGCCGGCGGGGTTTCTTCCTCTCGTGATAATGGAAGATCAAAACTATTTCACGTGCTTGTTGACAATTTTTGCCAGCTCAAACATAGAAATTTGTTCTTTGCCACCGAAGACGGTCTTCAGCTTGCCATCGGCGTTGATCATGCGCCTGTTCTTTTTGTCTTGCAAGCCATTCTTCTTGATGTAATCCCAGATCTTCTTTATGATCTGTGTCCTGGGGAGGCCTTTGCTGCCTACTACTTCAGCCAGTGCCGGGCTGGGAGTCAGCGGCGCCATGAATGCTGCGTTAGGTTTTCTCGCCGATTTTTTCTTCGGCGCTTTCTTCGCGGCCTTCTTGGCTGCTTTCTTAGGGGCCTTCTTGGCCGTCTTCTTAGCTGCTTTCTTAGCAGACTTCTTCGCTGTTTTTGCCATAGCGTTTTTTAGTTTATTGTTGAAGTTTTATGTGTTCACAAAATTCTTCCGCTGCGAATATACTGATCTCTGCCGATGTTTATACAATTTGTTCCTCGAATGTTCGTACGCGGCTGATTACGTTTCCAGGTTGACATCACTAAAATACAGGTGTTGTATTAATTATCCTAATATCGTTCTTCATAGGAGAATGGAGGACAAATCCGGTCACCCGACGCTTACCTGATGACCGTTCACGCATCATATAAAAAACCTATTCCCGCTCGTCATTTCCATTTTTTCATAGGGGAAATTGGCTTTCTCCCTAGGGAAAGTGGCTGTTCGAACAAAAAAATTGACAGGATCTCCCTATGACGATCACCGCTTTTCATAGGGAAAAATCTGGTTTGAAGCATCAAAAACTGTCATTTTCCCAAGGGAAGTGCTTTTCTTGGGACACTCTGATCGGTTTCAGTTTCGCTTCCAGGAAGCAAAAAACAGCAGGAAGCCGGAGAGGACGGTGACCAGGCCAAGGATAGAAAAGCCCCGTAACACCCAATTATTGATATCATCCCTGCTTTCGAAATCCATGGTATGAAACATCCAGAGAAAGTCGAACGCGCGCCAATGGTCGTTCCGGATGGCTTGAAAAGTTCCTTGCTCCGCGCTGATGTAGACGGTGCAGTCGGGATTCTCGAAGGAGACCGCCCACGCAGGCAGGGGGCGGTCGCGGTATTCATGCTCTGCCCCCGTGCGTTCCAGCAGCCTGACTGTCTTGAGCGTGGCGCCAGAGGCCACATGGTCGCGCGCCAGGGCGAGGGCCTCGTCTCTGGAAAGCGGGTCCCGCAGCTTTCCAGTCCTCGCATTGGCCAGCACGTAGTGCGCATGGGGATGAACGTCGCCGGCATGACCTGAAAAATACGCCACCTGGTAAACGGGTTCGCCAACCACGCTGATCAGCCTGATGGCATTGATGGAGTCGGCCTTGACTGTTTTTCGAAGGTTGTCGAGCACCAACGAAGGCGAAGCGAGGTCGTAGTGGAACGCAAGCGCCTTAGGAACTTTCCGCATATGATCGCCGTGAACTTCATCAATGTCGCTCCAGCTGAAAAACAGTCCGCTGATCGTCCAAAAGAGGAATTGGATGCCAATAAATATTCCGAGAAACCGGTGTGATCGTCTGATGAGCCGTTGGTTCTTTTTGAGCATCGGGATATTTTTTGCAGCGAAGATATTGATTTGTCATGCGACATGCGATTATTTTTTGAACGCCACCTGATATGATTGCCTGTGGCAGCTCGCCGGGATCGTGACGTACCCGCTTTCAGGTAGTTTCAATGGATCGCTCCTCCAGTTGTTCCATCTTCGTCTTGTGTGCCGGCCTCAATTCGCGCTTGCGGAGGAACGGGAGGAATGCCAGGGCGACAATTGCAGTGCCGATGCCCTCCAACAATACGGTTCGCGGAGCACCGATCTCTTCTGAGAGCATGCCAATGAGCAGGGCTCCGAGCGGTTGCATTCCAAAAAATGCCATCGCGTAATAACTAATCACCCTGCCACGCATAGCGGGAGCGACGTTTGTCTGTATCAGGGTGTTGCTGATTGTTGTCTGCGACATCATCCCAAATCCCGCGACTGCGACAAAAACCAGTGCCAGCGGCAGGCTTTCGGTGTAGGAAAACGCCGCCAGCCCGACGCCGAATACGAGCGTATTTAGAAATAATACTTTCTTCAGATTAGCGCCCGCGGGTAGTGATGCAAGGAAAATTGCGCCGGCGAGCGCTCCCAGTCCGACAAAACTGTTCAGGTATCCGAATGTTGATGCCTGTCCATGGTACACATGCCGCGCATAGACCGGGAGTAAGGTGATGTAAGGCAGCGATATCAGGCTGACTATGGCCAGCATGAGCATCACATGGCTGATCGAAGGAGTCGCTTTCAGATATTTCAACCCTTGCCTGAGATCATCGAGGACCTTGTGGTGATGCTCCCGCCTTTTATATGGAGGCAGCTTCATTTTCACCAGCGCCAGCATGGTCGGAACAAAGCTCAATGCATTGATCATAAAACAGCTCGCGGCCCCGAGCCGCTCCATTATAATACCCGATATCGCGGGACCAATAAGTCTCGCGACGTGAACGGTCGAAGAGTTCAGAGCGATTGCGTTCGGAAGATGTTCCTTTTCCTCGACCATATCATAGAGCATCGCTTGCCGTGCCGGTACTTCGAACGCGTTGATAATCCCCAGCAAGACGCTTAATACGATAATGTTTGACACTGAATCCAGGTCGGTAAGAACCAGGGCAGACATGATCAGAGCCTGTAGTAGCGATGCGGCCTGCGCGCTGAACAGGACATTGAAACGATTGTAGCGGTCTGCGGCAACACCTCCGGCGATTGAAAAGAGAAATGCGGGAAACTGATTGGCGAACACGGTCAGGCCAAGCATCCACGCAGACTGCGTCTTGGCATACACAAGCCAATATACTGCCGTTCGCTGCATCCATGTTCCAACCAGGGAAATGGTCTGGCCAAAAAAATACAATCGGTAATTCCGGCTTTGGAAAGCCCTGAACAGAGAATTTCTCATGGGGCGTGCAAGTATAAATATAGTACCGCCTGCTATTACGGCATGCATGCGGTCGCAAAAAACTGCCGCAATGCTATGACTCTTCTGAATGGCCGCACCGGCTCATTTCGCGATCACACCTGCGCTGGAATAAA
>DASPNN010000025.1:0-2396 GCA_035626495.1 Chryseosolibacter sp. | reverse complement strand
GCCTGCGCACTGGCCTGGGAGAAATACCGCCGGAATTCTTAACACGCCTTTCGAACAATTGTCTTTAACTCATTGTTGATGGCCGATATCAGGTGAATAATTTCGTCCGTAATTTTCATGATCCGTGTATAGTGGGTGTGTGGATCCCGGTCGTTTAACATGCCCATCATCTCATCAATTGCTTTTTGAAGTTCGGCCAGGTGCATCCGACCGTATGATGAACGGATCTGGTTACACAATGTGCGCATCGCCGGGAAATTTTTTTGTTGTGTGCATGCACGGAGCTTGTCCACAAAGCCAGGAGTATGTTCATCAAATACGCGCATCAGATCCTGGAGAAACTGCTGGTCGCCGTTCCCAATATCATAGAAATCACGCATGTCAATATGCTCTTTTACCGGGGTTCCGTGCAAGCTGATCACCTTGGGACGCTCGTTTGTACTCAACACCTTGAGGATTTTATGATAGAGGTCTTCGGTTTTAAAGGGTTTCGAAATATAGTCGTTCATGCCCTCGTTGATACAGCGCATCACGTCGGAACCGAATGCGTGGGCGGTCATGGCAATGATGGGAATATCGTTCAGAGGCGCCGAGAAATTTTTCCGAATGAACTGCGTCGTTTCATACCCATCCATTTCCGGCATCTGGATGTCCATGAGCACGACATCAAACTTCGCCGATTTAAGGCAAGAAATTGCCGCCAGCCCATTGGCAGCGATTTGTACTTGGCACCCTGCCTTTTCCAACACTTTTTTGACCAGAAGCTGATTGACCGCGTTGTCTTCCACCACCAGGACCGAGGCGGTTTTCAGGCGCTCGACCACCTCAATGCGGCGTTGTCCTACACGAGTGACGTCGGTGTGCTTTTTCTGGTCGACCTGTTCGAATGGCACCCGAACTATAAATGTAGAGCCGGTTCCGATTTTGCTCTCAACTGTGATAGTGCCTTCCTGGAGCGCGACAAGCTTTTTGGTGATGGCGAGGCCGAGACCGGTTCCTCCGTACCTGCGGGTCGTGTCGGCCGATGCCTGCACGAAATCTTCGAAGATGACCGCCTGCTTGTCGTCGGGTATGCCGATGCCGGTATCACTGACGCTGAATTCCAGAATAAGATTCTCGTTCTGTGAAGCAGCGGAATTGATATCCAGGGTTACACTACCCTGCTCGGTAAATTTGATCGCATTCGCGAGGAGGTTGGTCAACACCTGATTGAGCCGGACCGGGTCACCTTTGATCACGGCGGGTATTTGCTGTTCGATCCTGCTGGCGAGCCGCAGATTCTTTTCTTTTGCTTTCGGGCTCAACAGCTTTATGACCCCTGAAGTGAGATCGTGCAGGTTGAACTCACACTTTTCCAGCGACATTTTGCCCGACTGAATCTTGGACAGATCGAGGATGTCGTTGATAATGACCAATAAGTTTTCACCGGAAAAATGGATGGCGTCGACGAACCCCTTTTGTTCCAACGTTAGCGGTGTCTCATATAATAGCCGCGTGAAACCGAGGATTGCGTTCATTGGGGTGCGGATTTCGTGGCTCATATTCGCCAGGAAGATCTCGCGAACCTTCATAGAGTTTTCAGCGAGCTCTCGTGCGCGCAGAATTTCCTGTTCGGCAGTTTTCCTTTCGGTGATATCCTGCAAGGTTCCAATGATCTTTTGCGGGTAGCCATTTGCATTCCGCTGCGTATATCCCTGGCTGTTAACGAATTTCACGCCGCTTTTGGTGGCGAGTCTAAAATCAAAGTTGAATGGTTTCCCATGCAACGCATTCTGCCAGGCTTCGTCCACGAGCTGTCTGTCTTCCGGGTGAATGATGTGGAATACGTCTTTGATCGTAATGGAATCTTGTTTTTCCGGAGATTCGAGTATGTTGAACACTTCCGGAGAACAATACACTGTTTGCGCCAGGATGTCGACATCCCAATTTCCGAATTTTGCGATTCGTTGCGCTTCCGCCAAGCGTGATTCACTAATCCGCAAGGCATGTTCTGTTTTTTCACGCTCTTTTACCACGTGCGAGACTTTCATGATGTTTCGTAAAACCTGCGTCATCGACGGGACATCGATGTCGGTTTTCAAGATATAATCGGATGCACCTGCTTTCATCAGCTCAACGGCGATGGTTTCGTTGCCTTGAGAACTGATGATCACAATCGGGGTCTTCACGCCCATGTCGCGCATTCTCTTTAATACAAGAAGGCCATCGTCATCGGGAAGAACATAGTCAATAAATATACAATTAGCCGAATTCAACGCTTCCAGATCCCCGAGGCCCTTTGCGTCCTTGAATTCCGTGAGTTCATGGTCCAGGCCGCTGCTTTGAAGAATTTGCTTCAAGTGCATTCTATCAGTATCGTGCGGGTCAATGACGATTAACCGAATGGGTTTGCTGCT
>DASPNN010000024.1:0-2630 GCA_035626495.1 Chryseosolibacter sp. | reverse complement strand
GAACGTCAACTGGGGGTCTCATAGCGATAGCGTTGGCGATGAAGATTCCGGCGAGCACGATCAGTGAGTTCTACGAACAATACGGGAAGGTTATTTTTCCGCGACGAAGTAAACTATGGGGTCTAATCCGTCAGACACTCTGGCGCGGAAAATATTCTGATGAACCTTTGCGCAGGGCGCTGACCACAATTTTTGGCCAGTCAAAGATCGGTGACGCGCAGAATCTGCTTTGCATACCCAGCTACACCATCACCGATGCGCGTCCCTGGGTTTTTAAAAATGATCACAGGGATGGTAAACTGGATCGCGACAATAAAGCGTTTTGTGTTGATGTCGCGCTGGCAACATCGGCTGCGCCTACCTATTTCCCGCTCGCAGAAATTGACTACTACGATCGCAAGCAGTTCATCGATGGTGGGGTGTGGGCCAACAATCCTACGATGGTAGGTGTTATTGAAGCCCTCACATACTTCGTCGGAGAAGGAAAGCAGTTTGATTCGATCGAGGTACTGTCTGTAAGTAGCCTGAATAATACCGCCGGCAAGTCTATCGGATTGTCCAGACGCAGGCCTTTCATCAAGTGGAGAAACGACCTGTTCGAAACTTCACTCATCGGTCAAAGCGAATTCACTCATTACATGATGTCAAAGTTCTGCGAGATGAATCACATCAAGATAAAGTACGTACGCATTCCCTCAGAAAGCATTTCGGCTGAGCAGCAACATCTCGTCCAACTCGATGTAGCGACTGACAAGTCCCTAAACTTTATCAAGGGAAAGGGAAACGACCGCGGCGAACTCGCAAAGAAGGACCCCGCAATCGAGGCGTTTTTTCGGGACCAAAAGCACTATAACGTTCAAAATAAAATATAAGATATATGGCAAACTGTAACAGACTATTTACCGATTACAATCGGATCATTCGGCTCTCCGATCAAAAACGAGTCGAACTAATTCAGGTTCGTGATAATCTCCGTAGTCGTTTGCGAACGGGTTACGTGTCGATTTCACACCGATTCAATCTCATGCATGAAATGCTTCATCAGAGTCAGGGGTCGTTCGTTATGGACACCATCATCGTTCCATTGCGCGACGACTATGATATCGATGACGGACTCTACTTTATCGGCAGCCTGGATCGGAAAACCCGTCCGTCGCCTTCCGAATTTCATGCGTGGGTAGTTGCGGCGTTGGGTCACAGTCACGAGGATATCGAAAAAGTAATCGATAAGTCAACATGTGTACGCGTGATCTATAAGGCAGGCTTTCATGTAGATATTCCGATTTACTACGCCGACAACGTGGACTCTCCGGATCTTGGCGACAAGAACCGCGGATGGATTTTGAGTCACCCGATCGAATTTATCGAGTGGTTTGAAAGCAAGATTGAATCCGGATTCAAAAGGGCGTTCATTACGGAAGCCAGAATGTTCAATGAGTTTGAGCGATGGACTTCTGATATCAGGAAGAATGACCACCAGCTCAGAAGGATTGTCCGTTATCTAAAAGCATGGGGTGATCTTCGTCGGGAGGAAATGCCTTGCGGCCTGATCATGACGATCCTGGCAACTAATAACTACTCCCCGAACGACCGCGATGACGTAGCATTGAAGGAGACGCTCGTGAACATTCACGCTGCTTTAAGAAAGAATTTCAAATGCGAACGGCCTACGACACCCGAGGGGGAAGACCTGCTTAGCGGCTACAAGAATAAAGAGGCGTTTATGAAGTATCTCGGATACTTTATCGAGAACGCCAAGAAGGCACTGGAGGAACCTAACGAAAAACCCGCGTGCAAGCATTGGCAGGCAAGTCTCGGAGACCGCTTTCCATGTCACCTTGCTAAGGACGAAGTGAAGACTAACATTACCACGGTCGGTCTGGCGGCAGGAGGCTCAAACCAAAGACCTTGGGCTCGATGATGACGGAATTATCTTTCGAAAAACAAGTCGATGAATTAGTGCTGATATTTCCGAAACTGAGAAAGGTGGTGACGGAAGACAATATCGCAATCATTCGCGGAGAGCTGGAGGTCATTGATCGAGATGGAAAACATTGGGAAACCTATCAGGTGGAGATACATCCGCGCGATGGGTTTCCATACTGTTTTCCGCTCGTGTTCGAGACCAGTGGAAAGATTCCGCGGATATCAGACTGGCATGTTTATGAAGACACCGAATCATGCTGTATTGCCGTTGAACCTGAAGAATATTTGATCTGCAAAGATGGGCTGTCTCTTACGACCTTTGTCAGGAATCATGTGCTTCCGTATTTTTTTAACCAGACATTCAGGAAGGTCGAAGGATACTATAAGAACGGAGAATACGCGCATGGTAAGGCCGGCATCTATCAATTCTACGATGAGGCGTTAAAGACTAAGGGTAATGTAAAGGAAACCATCCGCCTGATGGTGGCAGTTGCAGAGACGAGGAAACCAGGGCGAACGCATCTTTGTTTCTGTGGCAGCAAACAAAAGTTCAGAAAATGCCACCGCGAAGGTTATGAAAAGCTTGTAGCGCTGGGGAAAGAGATGCTGTATCGACATGCGGATGCGTTTTTAAAGGCGATCTCGAAATAGGCTGAAGGCAAGAGGCTCAGTATAAAAAAAAAATATTTTCAAAATTCCTGTCT
>DASPNN010000023.1:0-2083 GCA_035626495.1 Chryseosolibacter sp. | reverse complement strand
TTTTAATGCCTCTGCCTGATCTTTTTGGCCCGATTTCATCAGGTTACCGATTTCCTTGGCCAGCGTGTTCGATTCTGCCAAAAAACTATCTTGCTGCTGTTGTGTTTGCCTGCGTTTCTGGTCAAGCGACAGTATTTTATCGATGGTTTCTTCGATGTTTTTGAGTCTTCTTTTTTTGAGACCCTGGATAACTTTTTCCTTCTCTTCTCGGATAACGGAAACCTGGAGCATTTTTTTACTGTTAGTTTAAAACGGTTCCAAAATTATATTTTTTGGATTGCCAGAGGTTGCTGGTGCGGGAATAAAATATTTTTAATCATTTGATAATGTTAAATTTTAGCCTATACTTGCATCATCATACGGCTTATCCCGGCCCTCTGACTATAAATTCCGGTTATTTTGCTTTCGAACTTTTGACTTCAAGACTTTCTGTATTTGATGAAAATTAGTTCCAGACTGTTCTGATTGCACCTACTCACACAAACATATCTCAAAACACTTCATTTTTTAGAATAACATGTACACCATTGATGATCTGAACGTCAGACTTCTTTCCGAATTGAAAGAAATCGCTGAGGGGATGGGCATTAAGAATGCCAAGAAGCTTTCCAAACAAGATCTGATCTACAAAATCCTCGACGAACAGGCGGTTTCAGGCGGAAGTGAACAACAAGCTCCAGCCCCCAAGAGAGCAGTCGTACAAGATGTCGAACCCGAGCGCAGAATGCGCCCCCGCAGACGTGAAAATGTAGCCCCGACACCCAAGCCGGAACCTCAACCGGAAATGAACCAGGAAGACGGTTTCGATTCCATAAACCTGGACTTCGACTCTCCGAAATTTGAAGACAAAGAAGTCTTCGAAGAAAAACAATCCGCCGATAGCGAAGTGTACGAAGCTCCCCCGCGTGGCGAACAGCGTGAACGCGAGCACCGTGAACCCAGAGAGCAGCGCGAGGACAAACAACCACAGCAGCAACGCCCGAACATCCGCGATTTCGATGGGGCCATTAGCAATGAAGGCGCGCTGGAAATTATGCAGGATGGTTACGGATTCCTGCGATCGTCAGATTACAACTACCTGGCCAGCCCCGACGACATTTATGTTTCACCCTCGCAGATAAAACTGTTCGGACTGAAAACCGGCGATACCGTAAAAGGTCTGATCCGTCCACCGAAAGAAGGAGAGAAGTATTTTGCCCTCCTCAAGGTCGAATCCGTTAACGGGAAAACCACTGAAGAAATCCGCGACCGTGTCGCATTCGAATACCTGACGCCGCTCTTCCCCGAAGAAAAGCTGCGCCTGAGCACCACGCCTGATAATATGTCGACCCGTATCCTCGACCTGTTCGCTCCCATCGGAAAAGGACAGCGCGGGATGATCGTCGCCCAGCCCAAGACCGGTAAGACCGTCCTTCTCAAACAGATTGCTAACGCGATCGCCGAGAACCACCCCGAAGTATACCTCATCGTCCTGCTGATCGATGAACGTCCTGAGGAAGTGACGGACATGGCAAGAAGTGTAAAAGCGGAAGTGGTTGCTTCAACATTCGACGAGCAGGCCGAACGTCACGTGAAAGTTTCAGCCATCGTTCTTGAAAAAGCAAAGCGGATGGTGGAATGCGGTCACGATGTAGTGATACTCCTCGATTCAATAACACGCCTCGCGCGGGCATACAATACCGTCGTTCCCTCATCCGGAAAGATCCTGTCCGGTGGCGTGGATGCGAACGCTCTTCACAAGCCCAAGCGCTTCTTTGGCGCCGCCCGGAATGTGGAGAACGGAGGCTCTTTGACCATCATCGCTACAGCATTGATCGACACCGGCTCCAAAATGGACGAAGTGATCTTCGAGGAATTCAAGGGAACAGGTAACATGGAGCTCCAGCTCGACCGCAAGCTCGCCAATAAGCGCGTTTACCCTGCGATCGATGTCCCGGCTTCCGGAACACGTCGGGAAGATCTACTCATGCGCGAAGAAGAACTCCAGCGCGTGTGGATCCTGCGGAAATTCATGAGCGATATGAACTCCAATGAGGCAATGGAATTCCTGCTGAGCCGAATGAAAGGAACACGCAACAACGAA
>DASPNN010000022.1:0-5009 GCA_035626495.1 Chryseosolibacter sp. | reverse complement strand
TGAATAGCCGACCAGAAAACATAGGAAAGGTGGCAGAAGAATCTCTAAAACGTTTGAAGACAGATGTCATTGATCTTTTTTACCAACACAGAGTCGATCCAACTGTGCCCATTGAAGATGTGGCGGGAACGGTTGCTCAATTAGTCAAGGAGGGAAAAGTAAAACACTTCGGGTTATCCGAAGCAGGTGCAGCTACGATACGAAGGGCGCATAAAGAATTTCCTGTTACAGCTGTTCAAAACGAGTATTCCTTTTGGACACGCGATTCGGATCAGGAGGTACTACCTATATGTGAGGAATTGGGTATTGGATTTGTGCCGTGGAGCCCGTTGGGCATGGGATATTTGACTGGCAAGATTTCACCTGATCATAAGTTTGTTAAAGAGGATTTAAGGCGCAATGCACAATTTCCACGTTTTACAAAGGAGGCACTCGAAAAGAACCGTCCTATCGTTGATATTCTCCAGCGAATGGCCGACAGCAAAGGCGCGACTCCTGGCCAGATTGCTCTAGCCTGGTTATTGGCCAGGAAGCCGTTTATGGTTCCTATTCCAGGTACAACTAATATTGATCACTTAGACGAGAATTTTGGTGCAATCACAATTGAACTTAACCCGGACGATATAAAGCAGTTAGAAACTGAATTCTCTAAAATTGAAGTTTTTGGAAAACGTGCTCCTGAGGCTTTCATAGCACAGCACGATCTTGGATGTAACGTAGGGACAAGTTCGATCGGCAACAATGGCAGATCGCCATTACGGAAGAACTGAGTTAAGCGGTTCATACGTTTGGCGCTCGATTGTTCTTACACAGGAGAAAGGTCTGTTCAGCAACCTGTATACATCACTCGTGACGCATGGGATTGGAGCATGCGCCACGGTTTACTATTGGTAAGAACTTAAATGTCCGCGGGTGCAGTTGTAAAAATTCCCCGAATGTTTTGTTGAGGCTCCTGAGTTCACTCGATTTATTAATGGTCTTGCTAGTTGATTAAAGTCCGGTCATCTTTTCAGATTCTTCAGGATATCTCGATCCAACGATCTCGACATCGGATGTAGCTTGTTCAATTCTTGAAATGTCTGCATGGCTCAGATTAAGTTTTTCTGCGCCAAGGTTTTCTTGCAGCCTGTTAACTTTTGTTGTGCCGGGAATGGGGACGATCCAAGGCTTTTTCGCAAGAAGCCATGCTAGCGCTATTTGCGCGGGAGTGGCACCTTGTTCCGAAGCGATCGATCCAAGAACTTCCACTAATGATTGATTCGCCTTTCTCGCTTCGGGTGCAAAGCGCGGTACCTTGTTACGGAAGTCACTACTATCAAAGGAAGTTTTGTCGTCTATCTTACCTGTAAGGAAACCTTTGCCGAGCGGACTGAAGGGAACGAAACCAATTCCTAATTCTTCGAGTGTAGGAATGATATCGGTTTCAGGATTTCGATACCATAGTGAGTATTCGCTTTGAAGCGTAGCGACTTCCTGAACAGCATGAGCGCGTCTTATTGTTTTTGCTCCTGCCTCTGACAATCCGAAATGCTTTACCTTTCCATCTTTGATCAAGTCTTTAACAGCCCCCGCTACATCTTCAATCGGCACATTCGGATCAACTCTATGTTGATAGAAAAGATCAATCACGTCTGTTCGCAGCCGCTTCAATGATGCTTCTGCAACACGCTTGATGTTTTCAGGTGTGCTATCTAGAGCAGTCCATTTCCCGTCTGCATTTGATTTCCATCCAAACTTAGTTGCAATCACTACCTGTTTTCTAAAAGGAGCAAGTGCTTCACCAACGAGTTCTTCATTAGCAAATGGTCCATACACTTCGGCAGTGTCAAAGAACGTGACACCGAGTTCCACCGCTTTTTGAATCAGCGTGATCATCTCGTTTTTATCTTTCGCTGGTCCGTATCCACCGCTCATACCCATACAACCCAATCCAAGTGCTGACACTGCAAGCCGTCCTTTTCCTAGTGTTCGATTTTTCATATTTGTTTATTTAGCGCTGTACTGCTCATCGGTCACAGCTTCCAGCCAAGTTACAATTCCTTTTTCCGTTTTAGGCAAAATGTACATCTGCGTGAGACTGCTACTCTCAGTTGCTCCATGCCAATGTTTTAGATTCGGTGGACACTTGATCACATCACCTTTTCTCATAGTTTGCTTCGGCTGTCCTTCTAGTTGATGATAACCCTCACCATCCAGGACAATCAGAATCTGGCCACTTGGATGTATGTGCCAGTTTGAGCGCGCACTTTTTTCAAAATACACGTTACCAACCAGCGTGTTATACATAGAATCATTGGCGACTAAGCCGAAGTTGTATGCGTTGCCAGTGAAGTTTGTTGCCGGGCCCAGGTCACCCTTTGGAAAAATTGCTTCTCCAGATGAATTTGATTCTGAATCATTACTTTGGCTTTGGTCGCCATTGCAGCTAATTAACGTTACTAGAAATAGCAGGAGAGTGGTGGAAATAACATGTTTGTTCTTCATCTTGATTTGACTTTTATCAGTTGTTAAGTAGCTGGAAGGTAACGGTCACGTTTCCTGGACCAACCGCTTTTGCGAGACCGGTTGGGTTTTCAATTTTCCCAAGCCTTGTGTAGCTATATGACGTGTTGAATGTCTTATAAAACAATACCAGCGTATTAGAACCCCAAAGCATCAAATCTCCTGAATTGATTGTTCGCGGGTTAGAGGCACTAGCCGGTAGATTGTCGGCAAAATCAAAGAACTTTTCATTGCTGTTGAGATCCTTCATGCTAATAGTTAGCGGAAGCATTTTCTTGAATTCGTTCGCTGTAGCGTTGGACTCGAGTATTGCTGTGAAATTGTTGTGGCCTATAATTATTTTTATTGTATCCTTCATAAGTTCTGAAGTTTGAGGAGCATCCGAAACGTTTGCTTCAAGCAACCCGGTATCTTCTGTTGTGCAACTTGCCGACAGCATCGATGGCAAACTGAATAACACGACACTTGCTAATAATTTCATGAGATTGTTCATTTGGAATCGAGTTAGTTTGAAGCCATGATGACATTGTCACTTTTAACTATTGCTAATTAAAGTTCCTGAGATGTCGGACGAAAGATCACCTCATTGATGTCGACATCTTCAGGCTGACTGATAGCGAATGCGACTACACGTGCGAAACTATCTGGACTAATTCCAACAGCTCCGACATAGTCTTTGTTAGCTTGCTGAATATCTGCTTCCGTTATATGCTCAAGGAGCTCTGTTTTAACGGCACCTGGGCAAACTATCGTTGTGCGGATGTTGTAGGGTTTCACTTCCATACGCAATCCCTCAGTCAATGCCCGAACTGCGAATTTGGTAGCTGAGTAAACCGCAGAGCCATTAAATATTTTGTGACCCGCTACGGAGGCGGTATTAATAATCTGACCTGACTTTTGCTGTTTCATGTAAGGAAGAGCTGCGGCAACACCATTAAGTACTCCTTTGATATTAACATCGATCATCTTATCCCATTCATCAACATTCAGGCGATCCATTGGTGATAAAGGCATGATGCCTGCATTATTAAGAATGACATCAACCCGACCGAATTGCTTAACAGCGGAATCAACAAGATTCTTTACCTGAGCCCGCTGCGTGACATCCGCAGTGATGGCAATCGCTTTTCCACCTTTGTCGCCAATTTCCTTCGCGAGCTTTTCAATTTTTTCAGCTCTTCTTGCGCCAAGAACCACCGTTGCACCAAGCTGTGACAAGTGCTTTGCCGCTGCTTCACCCATACCACTACTGGCTCCTGTAATGACAACTACTTTACCTTTGATATTGCTTTCCATTCTTTTATTCTTCTTTGGTTATTATTTTCTTAGCAACATGCTAAGGATGAGAGAATCGTATCTCTCCTGTTGTCTTATCGACTTTGATCACGTGTCGCGATCTTTTTTGTATGCGTTGTATTTAAATTGGTCTTGAAAAATTCCTCCAATTTATTGAAGGGAATGATATCGACTTTATCATACAGATCGACATGAACTGCATTAGGAATGATGACCAATTCTTTCGGCTCCGATGCAGCTTTGTAGGCGTCTTCGCTGAAGTAGCGAGAATGTGCCTTTTCACCAGCGATGATCAACAGGGGACGTGGAGAGATTTCTTTAATGTAAGTTAGCAGTGGCATGTTCATAAAGGACAATGGGGTTGTTGCAGTCCACGCACTATTTGAATTGATTGAGCGCGGATGAAAGCCACGTGCTGTTTTGTAATAATTGAAATAGTCGACGACGAATTGAGGCTCATTACCTGTTAATTTTTCTGGCAGGTTGTTCGTGCTTGCAGCATATGTTCCTTGCTCTGCATCTTTCCAGCGTTGTTGGCCAAGTTGTTCCAAGGTCTGAGCGCGTTGTTCGGGAGTGGTTGAATCGTTATATCCATTTGCCATAACACGACTCATATTGTACATACTGGTAACCGCTACTGCCTTTACGCGTTTATCAACTGCGGCAGCGTTCAATCCCATGCCGGCCCAACCACAAATGCCGATGATACCAATTTGATTTCGATCAACATTCTTTTGCAGTCCAAGAAAGTCTACCGCTGCGCTGAAGTCTTCAGTATTTATATCAGGAGAGGCTACGTTACGAGGTTCGCCACCGCTTTCGCCGGTGTAGGAAGGGTCAAATGCAAGTGCTGCAAATCCGCGCTCCGCCATTGTTTGAGCATAGAGCCCGGATGATTGTTCTTTTACTGCGCCAAAGGGACCGCTGATTGCCAGAGCTGCCAATGGTTCATTGCCACGATTCTTCGGAAGATAGAGATCACCCGCTATCGTAATCCCGTACCGGTTCTTGAAGCTAATTTTTTGCCTCGTGACGTTATCACTCAGCTTAAAGGTGTATTGGTCAGTTTTTAAGTTCTTCGTATCGCCACCTTTGGATTTTGTCTGTGCAAAAGTCTGTCCTGCAATCAGGAGAGACATAAGTATCAGTATTGTTATTGTTATCGTTTTCATTTCTTTGGTTGTGAAGTCATTAATTAATCGCTTTAATAA
>DASPNN010000021.1:0-5185 GCA_035626495.1 Chryseosolibacter sp. | reverse complement strand
TCCACCCGCTTGCCTACACCAAAACATTTATCATGCTTGTCGACGCCGTTCTCGTCGTCACGCTTGCCCCCGTGATCATTTCGTTTTTCATGAAGGGCCGGTTCACCAACGAACGGAAGAATCCCGTTAACCGGTTTTTGGAACGCGTTTATGAACCGGTCATCCGCGCCTGTATGAAATGGCGCAAAACGACGATCGGAGTCAACATATTGGCCCTGCTCGTAAGCATCCCGCTACTGATGAGTCTCGGCCGCGAATTCATGCCGCCCCTCGACGAACAATCCATCCTGTTTATGCCCGTAACATTACCGGACGTTTCCAACGAAGAGGCTAAACGCATTTTACAGGTGCAGGACAAGATCATAAAATCGGTGCCGGAGGTCGATAAAGTGCTCGGCAAAGCGGGCCGCGCCAGCACGGCAACCGATAACTCGCCCATCAGCATGATTGAGACGATCATCATGCTCAAGCCGAAATCTGAATGGCGACCGGGGCTCACAAAAAAGGACATCATCAACGAGCTCGACGCGAAAATGCAGATACCCGGCGTTGTCAACGGCTGGACCCAACCGATCATTAACAGGATCAACATGCTGGCCACAGGCATTCGCACGGATGTCGGCGTAAAAGTCTATGGTCAGAACCTCGACAGCATCTACGCGCTGTCCGAACGTGTCAGGCGCTCCCTGACCAACATCGACGGTGTGAAAGACCTTTATGTCGATCCGATCACGGGTGGAAAATACCTGGTTATCAACATCGACCGCGAGGCCTTGGGACGGTATGGCTTGCAGATCAGTGATGTCAATATGATGGTCGAGTCCGCGCTTGGCGGCACACCCATTGGACAAACGATCGAAGGACGCCAGCGATTCACCATCAGCGTGCGCCTTGCGCAGGATTATCGCAACAGCATCGAGCAAATGAAACGCGTCCCCATCAAGACTCCGGCGCTTGGAACTATCCCGCTTTCCGCCGTAGCCACCATCGAATTCGAGGATGGACCGCCGATGATTACCTCGGAAAACGCCATGTTGCGCGGCGCAGTCTTGTTCAATGTGCGCGACCGCGACCTGGGAAGCACCGTGAAGGAAGCCATTGAAACCATCAACCGCGAGCTGGGAACTTTGCCCAACGGGTATTACCTCGAGTGGAGCGGTCAATACGAAAATCTCATCCGCGGCCAGCAGACACTCCTGCTGATACTGCCGGTTGTTCTCTTGGTGATCTTCGTCTCGCTATACCTGGCGTTCAAATCGATCCGCGAAGCATTCTTCAGCCTGATCACAGTGCCGTTCGCTTTGATAGGCGGCGCCTACATGGTTTATTTTTATGATGTCAACCTGTCCGTTGCGGTAGCGGTGGGATTTATCGCCCTGTTCGGGATCGCGGTAGAAACCGGCGTCGTTATGGTCATCTACCTGAATGACGCGATGCAGCAGCTCATCAAGCTGCGTGGCAATTCGCGCGACACGATCTCGCGTGACGAGCTGCGCGAATTTGTCATCGCCGGCGCGGCGAAAAGGTTGCGCCCGAAGCTGATGACTGTGTCAGTCGCGTTGTTCGGCCTGGTGCCGGTACTGTGGGCGACCGGGGTCGGCAGCGACGTGATGCAACCCATCGTGTTGCCGATGATAGGCGGTGTTCTCACATCATCAACGCATATCCTGCTCGTTACTCCTTTGATCTTCTTGATGACCAAAGAATACGAGCTGAAACAATTTGGAAAACTCGAGGTCTATGAAACCAACCACTGAACCAATGATTGATTTCAACAACGATCGGTGCGGCTCCCCTGACGGGGCCGGGCTATCCGCTGCAAGTCCTCGCCCGGCACGCCACCCATCGCCGCTGCGGGCTTTCCGCTGCTATCCCTGCCGCAGTACGCTGACAATGGCTCAACGTGGGTCAGGAATAACCATGCTGTGTGTAGCCATAGCGTTGATTTGGGTGACGCCCACACAAGCGCAAGTGATCACATTGGACTCGGTCCTTTCTGTAATCGATCGCAAAAGTCCCATGCTTCAGGAATATGACAACCGCGTGCGGGCTATGGAAGAATATGCACAAGGAGCAACAAGCTGGATGGCTCCTATGGTCGGTGCCGGAACATTCATGACACCCTACCCCAACCAAATGCTCATGGACGAACGCGATAAAGGCGCATGGATGTTCACCGTCGAACAGGAAATTCCCAACCCGGCAAAACTTAACGCAAACAAAAATTTTCTGCAATCACGCGCGGATGTCGAACGACAGCAGCGCGCGATCGCGTTCAACAAGCTGCGCGCAGAAGCTCGCACTGCCTATTACGACTTGCTGGTCGCAGAAAGGAAAATGCGTACCCTGGATGAGAATAACCGGCTGATGGATCTCATGGTGAAGCTCGCCAGGATCCGGTACCCGTACAACCAGGGAAGTCTGGGCAACATTTACAAAGCCGAAGGACGCCTGAGCGAAGTGGAGAACATGACCCTCATGACACGTTCGGTTATCGAGGAGAGCATCTTCAAGCTGAAAGCCCTGATGAACCTTCCTCCTGGGGATTCGATTCGCATCGACACAACGACGGTTGTCGATATCAATATGATTGCCACAGATACGGCAATTCTCCGGGAGAACCGCAGCGATGTCCGCCAGATCGACAAAACAATCCGGACTATGCAATTGAGCCAACAGCTCCAGCGCCTGCAGACAAAACCGGACTTCAAGATCCGGTTCGACCACATGCAACCGATCGGTGACATGCCCACACAGTTTTCCGCGATGGCGATGGTCTCCATTCCGATCGCACCGTGGTCGTCGCGCATGTACCGGTCCGAAATCCGTGGTATGCAATACGAGATCGAAGCCATGAAAAAAGGAAGGGAAGCAATCCTGCTGGAAACCCGCGGAATGCTCGCAGGTATGGCGGCGCAAATCCGGCGTATGAAACAGCAGCTCATAAACTACGAAACAAAAATTATCCCGGCGCTGAGAAAAAATTATCAAACTGTTATGCTCGCGTACGAGGAAAACCGCGAGCAGCTTCCCATGGTCATCGACGGATGGGAAGCCATGAACATGGCGCAGATGGAATACCTGGAAAAGCTTGGTGAATATTATAAAATGATCGTTGCCTATGAAAAAGAACTCGAGCAATAAGAGGTCGATCCTGCGGTGCGTTATGTGGCTCCTGCTGACAGCAACGGTCCTGAGCGCATGTAACAACCGCGATCAGGGGCACGAACACGACACATACACCTGTCCGATGCACCCCACCGTCATCTCCGACAGGCCGGGCACCTGCCCGGTGTGTGGCATGGACCTGGTTCGTAAAGCGCGGCCGGGCGAAGAGGTCGAGATCACAGAAGATCTGAGCAAGCTTATCAAGTCACCGAATGAAGTCGTTGTCGCCTCGATCAAAACGGTGAAGGGCGAATACAAATCACTGTCTGTGCCGCTCGAAGCCCAGGGGATGGTTACCTACGACACGCGTAGCATCTACACCATTCCCGCGCGTGCGGGCGGGCGCGTGGAAAAAGTATGGCTCAAGTTCATGTTTCAAAAGGTGGCCACGGGACAAAAGGTGGCCGAAATCTACAGCCCGGAATTGTTGACCGCCCAGCGGGAACTGGTGTTCCTGGTCGAAAATGACGCGGCCAATATTACCCTCGTTGACGGCGCCAGGAAAAAGCTTGAGCTATTGGGAATGACACGCTCCGAGGTGAGCGCACTGGAGCGGAAAAAACAGGTCACGAACACAGTGAGCATATTCAGTCCCTACAGCGGTTACGTCATCGGCGATCTGCCCGCGCCTGCCCTTTCCGTGGCAAGCACAACCCCGGGTATGAGTGACGGCATGGGCGGTGGAAATGAAGCCTCCTCTGCCGCGGTGATGCCACAGCAGCAATCGTCAGAAATCCTCCGTGAGGGCACCTATGTTGCGAAAGGTCAGACGCTGTTCAGGATCGTAAATCCTGCCGCGCTCCGGATAGAACTCGACCTGCCCGCGGCCCAAGCAGGTGCAATCGGCGTCGGCGACAGCATCCACATGGACTTCGGTAACAACCAGGAGGAACCCGCTGCTGTAGATTTCGTTCAGCCATTTTTTACCGAAGGTCAGGACTTTCTCAAGATCCGTGTGATCACCCGAAAGGACGATCTCCACATCGGTCATCTGGTCAATGCTACAATCTTCCCGAAGGCAGTCGAGGGATTGTGGGTACCAAAAGCCGCCGTCGTCGACCTCGGTGTGCAGAAAATCGTCTTTGTGAAAGAAAAAGGAGTGTTCAAGCCCAAAAAGGTAATAACAGGCGTCCGTGCCGAAAACATGATCGAAGTTAAGAGCGGGCTCGCATCGTCAGAAGAGATCGCGGAGAATGCGCAATTCCTGATCGACAGTGAAAGCTTTGTTAAACCCCTCAAATGACTTGTGATGACAATCAAAATCTCAAATAGACCTACAGTGCGCGCCGGTTTGCTGATGGCATTCGCCATAACAAGTTCGCTCCTGTCCGGGTGCGAAACAGAAAAACAGCCTGCCGGAGGCCATTCGGATCGCCAGCCACCGGCGTCCGGCGAGCTGATGCTCAGCGACACGCAGATCAGGCTCGCCAACATCACCACGCGTGCCGTCAGAAAAGACGCCATCGGTCAAACAATTGTGATCAATGGAAAACTCACGGTTGACGAGCAACGTGCGCACGTGATCAGCAGCCGCGCCGGGGGACGCATTGAAAAACTATTCTTTAAGGAAACAGGCCAGGTTATCAATGCCGGCGAGCCGGTTTATGTTCTATACAGCGAATCATTGCTCACGCTTCAACAGGAATATCTGCTTGCAAAGGAGCAATTCCAATCCCTCGGCCAGACGGAAAAGAGATATGCGTCATTCTTTGAAGCCGCGGAAAGAAAGCTGTTGCTATATGGGCTTTCGCGAAATCAAATACGGCAGCTCGACAAAAGCTCACTGCAACCACGTATCACGTTCCTCTCCCCGGCGTCGGGCATTGTAACGGACATCAACGTTTCCGAGGGACAATATGTGGCCGAGGGCACGATGCTTTACCGGCTCCAGGACGTGCGCAAATTGTGGGTCGAAGCCGAGCTATACCCGCACGAAACGAGGCTGGTCAGGACCGGCGACCGCGTAACCGTGAAGATTGGAGGAGCTGATGAGGAACGCATCGAAGCGATTGTCTCG
>DASPNN010000020.1:0-4163 GCA_035626495.1 Chryseosolibacter sp. | reverse complement strand
AGTTTCCGCGGCTTTGAAAGCGAACGATCTAATGAGCGCTGGTCGGTTCGTTGTCGCCAGTGTACAAAGGCAGGATTCTGTTCCCGCCTGCCGGGAGATGGAGTGTCCTGTATTCATTCATGTGGTGAAGTCGCGTCAAAGGTTATACTTGTATGTAAACGGCGCGCTCACGGATACTTTTCGTGCTTCGACCGGCACTAGGAGGCATCCCACGCCGAATATCAATATGCGTCCACAGGGGCCGACGTTTGTAAAATATACATCCCGAAAATTCCCCGGCGGCAATTACAAAGGCTTGGGGAATATGCCCTATGCAATTTTCATAAAAGGCGGCTACGCGATTCACGGGACCACCCCGGGAAACTTCCTAAAACTCGGCCACCGGGCCTCACACGGCTGCATCCGCCTTCACCCCGACAATGCGCGGAAGCTCTTTGAGCTTGTAAATTCATATGGTTTGCAGAATACGTGGGTGAAAGTGCATGAGTAGCCGGATAAGTCGGGAGAGTAAGGAAAGCCGGGAAAGCTGTTAGGACAAACTCATCGGAAGAAGGTTATGAGGCTCGGGGTACGCGGCGCGGCGACTTCCGACTTCTAACTGCCTGGTCAACTAGTCAACCTGTCAACTGATCGACCGGTCAACTGCATTACGGTTTCTGACTGTCATTATGCGGTTGGCGAGAAAAAATCGTAGCGCAGCGGTTACGCCTACCGTTCGCCAAACCGCGATTTTTAAAGCAACTCACTCGCTGAATGGCGGTAACCGTCGGAAACCCTATATTCGTCGTACACGGGCGAGACGTATTTGCTTACCGCAAGACTTTTTTCTCTGCATCATAAAAAAACAAAGGCCGACGTTTGATATAGCGCTGAAGAAACTCATAGGTTAAGTACCTTGATGTTATATGTCGCAAAGGAACTACGTATAGCGTTTCGGGAGATGAAGGCACACCTCCTATGCCAATAACTACAAAGACCGGTTTTCCTGAAAGCTTTTCGTATTCTCGGTAATTATCAATTTGATAATCCTCGGCCCAGAGGATGCGGTTCTTGCTGAATCCTCTTCTCCATTTGCATTCGACAGCGAAATTGGTATTGTGGGAAACAGTTGTCATATTGATCTCGAAATCCGGATACTTGCTAGCTTCCGCATAAATGCCGTTATGATATTTGTCGCTTCTCCACTCAATAACTTTAAAATACGTTTGGTCAAAGTTCGACGCGACCCAGTTTTCAAATTGTCGTCCTTTTTCCTCATCCAAACTAAGTGTGGAGGACCGTTGCGAACTACTTTCGTAAGAAACCAAATAATCCCGGGAGGCTTTGACAATAGCGGCCGGCTTAATCGGCTTTTTTCTAACAAAGAAATAATATGCAAATCCTAGTAATCCGGGCACAGCTATAATCAGAAGCGTGGTCACCTTAATGCTTCCCCTTTTTTCATCGCCCAGAAACGCAAGCGACACCCCGAGTTTTGCGTCTGTCTCAAGATCACTTTCGCCCATAATATAATACTTGCCACCCGTTCTTTTGAGAAGAAGATAACATGAGTGGGTTTTGACCTTGGACTTATATTTTACTTGTTTTTCAAAGTCACACTTAACGATATCGCCGGAAAAATATCGCAACTGGATATCTGAAATGATTATCTGAGAAAAATCGGGCGTTAAAAACTTCTTCTTTACCAAATAACAGTCTTGGCCGTCCCTCCACTTCCCGTAAAACAAGACACGCGAAGCATAAAGATCTCTGAATTCATGCGGTCTTTGGAAATTATGAAGTTCGTTCCAGAGCAAAACTATATCTCTGGGTTCGCTTCGTTCAAACGCCAAACTTGAAAGCGAAAAGATAACAAACGAGACAAACAGCGTGATTTTCTTCATAAACAGTCGTTATCGTTTCTGTCTTTCTAATTTAATACAAAATTGTTTTCCCGAAAACCAGCCGTCCGCACTTGAGCTACCTCCCATCTAGCTTGGCCAAAATCTCCCTGTCATCGAAAAGACCATAATAGGAGCTCTTCCAAAACTGTCGTTCTTCCTGAAAAACCTTTCTTATTGGTTCTTTTTCCAGATGGAACAAGATGCCATTTTCCCAATTTTTCCAGATATCATACGAAAGTCCCCCTTTCTGAACCCACATATATTCCTCCGCGCAAAGATTGAGATAGTCTATCACCTTTTTGCTTCTTTACCTCATCGAGCACGTCGTCTTCTTTAAGTTGATTTAAGAAATTGTTCATTTTTTCGTAGCGCCGATTAAACTCGGTAAACAACTGCTTAAGAAACTGGTCATTCTCCCGAAAATAACCTACAAGCGTGATGAATAAGGTAAGGGATGCGGCAAGCACTCCCAGGAATACCTCCGTAGTGACGGCCTCCTGAATGAAAAGCCACACGAGCAGCACTATCCCCAAAAAGAGTAGTGTGATCCACAACCAGTATCGCTTCCAATGATGCAGCATATTGTGTAAAACCTATTTTCAGTTGCACGAAATGAAAATAAAATCTCCTTAGCACGCTCGCATTCGCAAATTTCTCTCTTCACCAAAAGGAATCAAAGACCTTGATAATAGCGCTTTATCTTTTGAGCCATCAACGCCCTTCGCTTGCGCAGGAAATCGTTGTAATGCTCAATATTCATGTAAAAAATATCTCTCGGAATGCAGTGTCTCTCCAGGTTGTCATACAGTTCGTCAGTGTTATCGATAGCGCCGTATTTTTTCGGACCCCCATTGCATTGTTCTAGAAGCTCTTTAAAATACACATCAGGTGAGCGATGCCCGATCTTAATATTGATTTCCTGCTGCATATAGACGAGATTAGCAATCTGATTGAACTGCGTCCTGTTCAGATCATTTCCCTTTAAATAACGCTTGGGGAAAATATGGTGATCATCCCCCCGGTAAGCGATAAGATTTGCCACGGTGATGTCCCGCGAGAGAAACCCCTTGTCGTTGTTTTTAACCTGAGCTGCGAGGTATATATTATAAAAAGGGCTGCTGATCACAGGTGTATTAAGTCGCTGCACGAGCTCAAAATCCCAAAAGGCATCGGACAGCTCGCCGAATTCTTTTTCCTGCAGATAAGACTTAAAATCTCTGCTGTAAATCTGCTTAATGTCAAAATCAAACATGCTTTCCGCGGAGCCAGAATACCGCCCGGTGAGGACACTATAAACAAACCACCGGCTTACGAGCCTTCCTATTTCACTCGCCGGCACATCATCTTCTCGCAGGTACAAGTATATGACATACGCCATATTAAGCGCGTTCTGACTCCGGATCATCTCAGGCACTATGAAGCCAGCCGACTTAATAATCATGAGAAATCGCTTAAACTCCGTCTCATTCATGAAATGAAGAACACCTTTCCTCAGTTTCTCGTACGCTTCCTGCGCAATAGATTCCTCAAATGTTCGGGTCTCAAAATTTCTACCGCTAAGGAGATTCACAAGATCCGCAAACTTCCCGCGGCCAAACTCTTTTGTAAAAGCAACCCTAAGCATATCATTGTACGAAGGGTCATACAAATCTTCCTTCTCGTCCTTAAGCCACTTCATCTTCTGAAAATAATCACTGTTCGCAAACGCTGAATCGTTATCCCTGATATGTTCGTAAAACTCCGGAGCGGTACTCAGGCGGCAAAAATAATCGATAGCCTTTCTCAACTGGTTTCCACCGTAGGTCTCATTTGCTGCGATCTTACTCATCGCAAAATCAGCCTGGCTTAACACTACCCCCTGCGAATTGATCCGAATAAAAATTTCAGTGACCGTATCGATGTCAAGGTCCGATGCCAGCTCAATAATGCCAATGGTCTTTTTGGAAATATCGACCAGGTCGGTGATTGCCTTTTCTATCCGCTCTTCATCGGCTTCCGGGTTCTCCAGCAAATATTTCTTCACAACCTTGAGCATGGACGAGCTGTTCACGACTTCCGATATGTCGGGTATCCACCGTTTGTCCTTAAGCATGGCTGCCGACTGCACATCAAACTTCTCTTCTACCGGATTGAATGCGATCTTGATGCGGACTTTCTCATATTCTTTATCAATCACGTACGAACCTAGCAGTGCAGCCTTCAGAGCGGTAATTCTCTGTTGCCCGTCAATCATGATTTTCTTTCCCTTGGCAAGTGAGCCGTCTTTCAGCTTCACATCGG
>DASPNN010000019.1:0-3060 GCA_035626495.1 Chryseosolibacter sp. | reverse complement strand
ATGCTGGAGACAATTGGGATCAAGGGGTACTACTGCCTGATTAAAGCCGGCGCGGATGCCGCCCCTATGGACACTTCATTTCCGAGTTCTCAATTCAATCACGTGATCGTCGCAGTACCGAATGTGTCGGATACGTTGTGGCTCGAGTGTACAAGCCAAACGAATCCTTTCGGCTATCAGGGATATCATACGGGTAACAGAAAAGCGCTGATGATCACCGATAACGGTGCAGCTATTGTAAATACATCGCGTTACACCGCAGACCATAACCTCCAGTCCCGCACAGCCGAGGTCACCGTCGATGCGGCAGGTGACGCCAAGGCGAAAGTGAGAACTACCTACTCAGGCTTGCAGTATGAAAATGACTACCTCGATTTTGTCGTCAATTACGAGTACGATGAACAGAAAAAATGGGTCGAATCCAATACAGCCATTCCGAGCTTTGAAATCGATGGCTTTTCAATGAACAATGTCAAGGGCAAAGTTCCCTCGGCTATTGTCAACACAGACCTCACACTCCGGCGATTTGCAACCATCAATGGCAAGCGAATGTTCCTAACGCCCAACCTGATGAACCGTAGCAAATACATTCCTGAAAAAGTCGAATCACGCAAAACCAATGTCGTTATTAAAACACCGTATACCGATGTTGATACAATTCACTATCGCCTGCCCGAAGAAATTTACCCGGAATATTTGCCGCCAGCCGTGAAACTTCAAAATCGCTTCGGCGAATATGAGGCGTCATTCACGATAGATCAGGGAAGCCTGGTATATATCCGCAGAGTGAAAATGAACCGGGGAGAGTTTCCGGCAGAATCGTATTCGGAGCTGATCGAGTTCTACAAGAGCATCAGTAAGGCAGACAACACGAAAGTTGTTTTCCTGAATAAAACGTGATCAGCGTATGGGTGCATTCCGCTCCTTCGCCATGGTGTTGTAAACCAGTTTATCTGCTACCGAAGGCAACCACTTGTTAAGAAAAACAGCGAGCTTGCCCTGACGCGTGAGTATTAGCGTGCGCTTTCGGGCCACAGTCGCCTGGTAGATATGATACGCACATTCCTCTGCGGTCATCATTTCCTGTTCATTTCGCGGCGACTCACCCTGGGTCGTTCCGTCTTTCGTTAATGACCGCTTGCGGATATTTGAAGTTGTAAAACCCGGACACGCGGTCAGAACATGAACACCGGTTTTCAACAGCTCCGTGCGAAGCACCTCCAGAAATCCATTAAGGGCAAACTTCGACGCACAATAGCCCGTGCGACCAGGTAGGCCCCTGAACCCTGCGATCGACGAAATCCCAATCACCGACCCTTTATTTTTTTTTATCTCCGGTAAGCAGTACTTCGTGGCATAAAGGACACCAAAAAAATTAATCTCCATGACCTTCCGCACCACATCAAGGTCCACTTCTTCGAACAACGCACGCATCGAAATGCCAGCATTGTTGATCAATATATCGATGCGCCCATACTTTTCGATTGCCTGATGCGCCATCAACCGGTTGTGTTCTTCCACACTGACATCACCCTGAAAACCCATTACGGTTATATTCTTGCTGCGAAGGTCATGAACAGCAGCCTCCAGGTCTTGCTGGTTTCTTCCCGTGATAAGTAATTTTGCACCGTGCGTACCGAATTCGGCGGCCAACGCTTTCCCGATACCGGATGTACCGCCAGTGATTATGACAACCTTATCCTTCATGCGCCAAAAATAACAATAGTTATTAACTTGCATTCTTTTAGGAAGCGCAAGAATGTTTTTTATCCGTTTACTGTCCCGGCTGCCATTTTCGGTTTTGTACCTGATCTCCGACTTCTGCTTTTTGATTGCGTATCACGTGATTCGTTACCGCCGAAAACTTGTTCAAAAAAACCTTAGAAACTCATTTCCGGAGAAACCCGCTGTTGAGATTGCCCGGATCGAAAAAGAATTTTACCGGAACCTTTGTGACTATGCTGTTGAGACCCTAAAGCTACTTACTATTAGCCGGGAGGAACTCGGTCGCAGGATGCAATTCGAACATCCAGAGGTTTTAGAAGGCTTCGCATCGAAAAATCAGTCAATCATTTTTTTGGCGTCACATCATTTCAATTGGGAGTGGTCGCTGGTTGCAGCCTGCTTTGCATTTCCGTTCAAGATCGATTTTGTGTATCAGCCTGTGAACAACAAATTTTTCGACCGTCTTTCCCTGGCGCTGCGCACACGCTTCGGCGCCTATGCGATCAGGCGCGAGGACGTCGCCCGGGAAATGGTGAAACGAAAAAATATTCTGCGGGGCGTCGCCACAGTTGCGGACCAATACCCCGGATACAAGAAGGATAAAAAGTTTTCCACCGAATTCCTGCATCAGCCAACCGTGTTTTTCCTTGGCACCAACAGCATGGCAGTTCTCTCCCAATATCCCGCTGTTTACTACTCCTTGCGAAAGTTAAAGCGGGGTTACTATCTGGGTACGCCGCACGTGGTTGGCATGCCGCCCTACGATAAGAACGGCACCACAATGCTCGAGAACTATATCCGGGAAGTGGAAAAACTGACAAAGGAACACCCTTCAAGCTGGCTGTGGTCGCACAATCGCTGGAAAAAACGCCATCTGCAAGAACAGGCAACCGACACCTAAGCGAGCATTTGCTCGATGTCTTCACGCGTCAGTTGTTTCATGAAGCTTTCTTCCGTGGTGATCAGCTCGTGGGTCAGCTTCAGTTTCTTCTGCTGCAGCGTGAGGATCTTTTCTTCAACCGTATTGCGCGTAATGAACTTGTAGGTAAAAACTTTCTTCTTCTGCCCGATCCGGTGAGCACGGTCAACAGCCTGAGCTTCAACCGCCGGATTCCACCACGGGTCGAGTATGAATACATAATCAGCTTCGGTCAGGTTCAACCCAAGACCGCCAGCTTTGATGGAAATCAGGAATATACGAATCGAGGGATCGCGGTTGAAACGCTCCACCTGCTCCTTGCGGTCGATACTCGAGCCATCGAGATAAGCGAAGTCGACCTTGTTCGCTTTCAGATATTGTTTGACAAGGTCGAGGTGCTTTACAAACTGACTAAA
>DASPNN010000018.1:0-4218 GCA_035626495.1 Chryseosolibacter sp. | reverse complement strand
CGTTCACCCTGACATTTGCGCCATTGTCATACAACTGGCAGCGAACAATTCAGTACGCATACTTTATGGAGAACCTGGACAACGAGTGGCAGTATACGACGGCCGATCGCAGATTCGTCCATTACAGCAAGCTAACACCTGGTGAATACATTCTGAAGGTGAAAGCGTCGTATGATGGACGTCATTGGTCAGACCATGTGAAATCGATTCGTATTACGATTCATCCACCCTGGTGGGGTACGCTTGGGTTCAAGGTCGGGGTGGGCTTACTGCTGATCGTCACATTGGCGGGCGTTTACAAATTTCGTGTGAAATTTCTGGAGCGACAACAGAAAAAGCTCTCGCGCCTCGTCGAAGTGCGAACCGGCGAATTAAAGCAATCCTACCAGGAGCTTAAGGTCAAGAACAACAAGATCGAAAATCAAAATGAAGAGATCCAGATCCTGCTCCAGGAATTGGCAAAACAAAAAAACGACATCGAACAAAAGAATGAGGAGCTGCAGGCGCAGCACGATGTTCTGGCCGTAAAGAGTACAGCCCTGGAGAAAGCCCAGAGACGACTCGAGGACATCAACGCGAATCTCGAAAGGCTTATTGAGAGACGTACCAAGAAGCTCAACACCGCTGTCCGCGAGCTGGAAACGTTTCTCTACCGGGCGTCACACGATCTGCGAGGCCCGATATCGAGCATGCTCGGACTCATCCGCGTGGCGGAGCTGGAGAACGGACAACGCGATCAGATCTACATCAACTTCCTGCGAAAAACTACGATGCGACTGGAACGGACACTCGCGAAGCTGGTTCAGAAACACACCATCCAAAAAAGCAAGCTTGTTCCGGAGGTCATTACCAAAGGCGTGATGCATGAAATGCTGGACGGCATCGCCGAAGATATCCCACACTTTCGCTCAAAGGATTTCCAGGTGAATATTGAACCATCGCTGTCGTTTCAGTCTGACAAGGCCATGCTGAGCATCCTGCTAAGCAACCTTCTTGAAAACGCATTCTTTTACAGCGAGCATAGCGAAAACACGACCGTTATGCTCGAAGTGCGCGAGAATCACCAGGGGGTTGACATTTCGGTCACGGATTTCGGCCCCGGCATCAAGGATGAACTAAAGGACAAGATCTTTCTGATGTTTTACCGGGGACACGAATTGTCGGATGGAAATGGTTTGGGACTTTATCTTGTTCAACACGCGCTCATGCGGATCAACGGAAAAATTACACTGGAAACGGAGCATGAGCGATTCACGCGGTTCACGATTACGCTCGAGCCGCTGTAGCACCGCAGGTTTGCCAAATATTTTTTTTGATCCGAAAAATCAGACTTTATATTTGGTCAACTATGGAAGCGAACAAATCATCAAAGCTCACGCTCAGTGTGCATTCCGGATCACATGGCGATCCTCAATTCAAAGGAACTGTGACGCCGATCTTTCCGTCATCGGCCTACGACTATGAAGAGGTGCCAGCCACCTTGTATCCAAGGTATTTCAATACACCGAATCAAAAAGCTGTCATTGAGAAACTTTGCGCGCTCGAAAACGCCGAGGCCGGCCTAATCTTCAGCTCCGGAATGGCGGCGATCATGACATCCATATTCGCGATGCTTAAAAAAGGGGATCATGCGATCTTTCAGAGCGACCTTTATGGTGGAACGCACCACGCCATCGTGCAGGAATTCCCCCGGTATGGACTCGAATACACGATGGTCGATGGGCAAAATCCGGAAAACTTCGCCCGGGCAATCCGCGCCGAAACGAAAATCATCTACATTGAAACGCCTTCGAACCCGACTCTGAAAATCACCGACATAGGTGCCGTCGCAAAGATTGCAAAAGAACACGGCCTGGTATCTATCATAGACAATACGTTTGCGTCGCCGGTTAACCAAAACCCGATCACTTTGGGTATCGACATTGTAACCCACAGCGGCACCAAATACATCGGTGGCCACAGCGATATTTGTTGCGGGGCCGCCCTCGCATCGCGTACACTGGTCGGGAAGATCTGGGAAAGTTCCATTCATTTCGGTGGTTCACTGGATGCACACACGTGCTGGCTGGTCGAACGAAGCCTGAAAACGATAGCACTGCGCGTTAGACAGCAAAATCTAAATGCACAGGCCATCGCAGAAACGCTCACGCGCGATGCGCGGGTCGGCAGCGTCTATTATCCAGGCCTGCCGAATCATCCGGGACACGCAATTGCCAGAAAGCAAATGCCCGGCGGATTTGGTGGAATGTTATCCTTCGAAGTGAAAGGCGACGCCCATGCATTTATGACAAAGCTCAAACTCATCAAGCGCGCCATCAGCCTGGGCGGTGTAGAGTCGACCATCACTTCTCCCGCAAGGACCTCGCACGTTAAGATGTCTCCCGCAGACCGTGCCGCTATTGGCGTAACCGACAACCTGGTCCGGCTCTCTGTCGGCATTGAAGAAGCGTCGGACTTGATCTCTGATATTCAACAAGCCTTATAATTGTCGATCATGGTTGAATGTGCGATTAGAAAAGCAACCCGGGCGGATATCCCTGAGCTGATGATCTTCCAGATAAAACTGGCCGAAGAAACCGAAAATCTTAAATTGAACGCAGACATCTTGCGGGATGGTATGACGGCCATGTTTGACAACCCTGCCAAGGGCGAGTACTACGTTGCCGAAATCGACAATCAGATTGTGGGATGCCACATGGTGACATACGAATGGAGCGATTGGCGCAACGGCGTTGTATATTGGCTGCAGTCTGTTTACGTCCGTGAGGATTACCGCAAACATGGCGTTTTCAGAAAAATGTTCCTCAATTTAATGAACGAGATCCGGTCGAATCCATCCATCGCGGGTCTGCGACTGTACGTTGATAAAACCAATATCCGCGCCCAGCAGGTCTATGCCGCCATGGGCATGAATGGCGAACACTACACTGTGTTTGAATGGATGAAAAGCTGAGCCAGCGGCCGATCAGATTCTGATTCACGGCTCAAGCTCGACAACCATCTCAATTTCCACAGCGATGTTCATCGGCAAAGCGTTCGCACCAAGGGCTGCGCGCGCATGTTTGCCGCGCTCACCAAATACGGCTACAAGCAAATCGGAACATCCGTTCATTACTTTCGGCTGTTCGGTGAATTGCGGGTCGCAATTCACCCACCCGGTGACCTTAACAATTCGTTTCACTTTGTTCAGGTCGCCGATTTCAGCTTTCATGGTCGACAAGAGCGAGATCGCCGTTGCCCGCGCAGCTTGAATGGCCTGCTCAATGGTAAGATCTTTGCCAACTTTGCCTGTGATGTTTGATCCGTCACCCAGTGTGGGGCCATGTCCCGCCAGGAACAAGAGGTTTCCCGTTCGCACAGCTTTGACGTAGTTGGCGATCGGCTTGCTGGGAGGAGTGAGCGTAATCCCAAGCGATCTTAATTTTTGATCGTAATCGATCTGCGCAGCCGCGACGTGCGTTACGAGCAGCAAGGCAAACAGAATGGCGTTTCTCATAGATGGGTGTTTTGGGGACATGTTTCCACAAGTTAACAACGCACACGCTGGAATCCTATCAAGACCCGCGCCGCACAAAATTGTGCCCTCTGGCGGTTGTGACAACACATGTGTCGGCGCATTACCACGTTATGGCTACTGTACGATTGAAAAACTGTGCGCCAAGGGTACTTACTTACATACCCTTTTTATCCACAAATTCACAAGATATCCACATTGGGTAAAAATTTATCCCGGCATGCGACCGGTCATGTAAAAATTCTGTAATGTGGCCGAAAACACTTCATTCCACGGACCGGATTGAAAAAATCACCGCAATGGTTATACTTGAAAAAAATTGTCGCTATTAATCTGCTCCCAGAACTTACATGCACACCGATAATCATGATCCGAATTATAACGCATTGAAAAATAACCAGTTATACTCATGATCGCAGACGACGGCAAAATACGGTGTCCGTGGTGCCTGAAATTCGACGATTATGTCCGATACCACGATGAGGAATGGGGAAATCCAGTTCACGACGACCGCATTCATTTCGAATTTCTGTTGCTCGAAGGCGCGCAGGCGGGGCTGAGCTGGTCTACCATCCTGAAAAAACGCGAAGGCTACCGGAAGAACTTTGCTGGATTCGACCCGGTGAAAGTTGCGCGCTTCACCGATAAACGCGTCGAAAAAATTCTTCTTGACCCCGCCATTATCCGTAACAGACTGAAGGTAC
>DASPNN010000017.1:0-3136 GCA_035626495.1 Chryseosolibacter sp. | reverse complement strand
TGATAAGTTATTCCATAGCCAGCTCACGTCAAAAAAAACTCCCCTCAGAGTCACTCGACAGAGGAATCTCTGAGGTTTTCAGAGCACGCTCGGATCCCGAACACGTCTGGGCTTCGAAATCCTCAGCGTCCCCTCCGGGTGACACTGAGGGGGCTGTCGTTGAGAATTGTTAGGTTCTAAAAAATTCCCCTCAGTCACTCGCAGATGGACTCTGAGGTTTTCAAAGCACGCCGGATTTTCGAACACGTCTGGGTTTCGAAATCCTCAGCGTCCCCTCCGGGTGACACTGAGGGGGCGGGTCTTTGATAAGTTATTCCATAGCCAGTTCACGGACACATCCTGGATTTTGCAGGTCCTTTCATTCAATCCCATCTAAAAGAATTTTTCACCTTGTCACGAACCTGGCATCCGCGACACCAGCACGATATGCGTTCTGCGTCTGCGGCGAGGGGCATGAAATGATGCGCCAATCAGCTTCTTTGTTTTCGTTAAACCACACGAATGCCTTGATGTTGGCCCGGGTTGACATGTCCGCGAAGAATCTTGTGATCCATGCGTCCTTTGTCATCGTAACTCCAGATGCATAATGCGTACAATCGGCGGCAGCGGTCTCGCCGATCATGATTGGTTTTCTTGCCCCATAATTGACATAAACCTTATCCATCATCAACCCCGGATCCTGATTGCCCCACATCAAACCGTAAAAGTCGACGCCGACCCAGTCAACAAAACTGTCTCCCGGATAATAGTTGTTCAGGTCGTTCCATGAAACATTCGGAACACTATCGCCATTGGGGGACCATACCCAAATAGCATTGGTAGCGCCTAATGCCTGAAACCTGTTCCATACATATTGCCAGGCGGCGACATATTTTGAAGGATCGTTGCCGTTCTTTGCGCCGCCCCACGCATACCAGTCACCATTCATCTCATGGGCAAAGCGAAGGAAAAAAGGTTTCCCGTAGGCCTTAGCACTTTTCGCAAAATCATCGATGATCGCATTTTGACTGCCACTGAGTATATCGGCAAGTACTTTTGAACTGCCTTTTATGTTAGGCTCCCAAACAACGTGAGTTTTTATGCCAAGCGGTTCCCAAACATTGATCTGCCGTTGAATGTCTTTCCAGGCACCCAGATACCACCCGACATAGAACATTTGAACACCGACTTTTTTTGCTGCCTGTGATTCAAACTGGGTGATCTGACTTTGCGTTATCGTGCGGTTTACCGGCAGCCATACGCCGTGCCATACTTTACCGGCACCCGGGTCAAGAATATCCCTGGCCGCAGCGGTCAGACTCGCACTCGTTGTACCTGAAGCCTGATAATCAGAATTGACGGGTCCTTCCCCGCCTTTGGTCTTAACAGTATCTTCTATAGGATCGGAACAGCTGGTGCCCAAAAGCAGCAGCAACACATTTAAAACGCTTAATATTTTCATACATAAATGATTAAATTAAACATGTCCCAAAACTATTGGAGCCAAGGCGCAAGTTTCAATTTAAGCGATTGACAAAAGGTAGACTGTCCACATTTAAGGCGGTGGACAAATGGTGGCCATTTTTCCTGTAAAAATGTTGACAATAATTGGTCATGATATTGATAAAGCGTTCTGTCTCAGGATTTTAATGTATGCTGATGGTGGACAAACTCGAGATGATTACAAAATTGTATTACGGGGGGCGGTCAGGTAACTTAGCCTTGCAGAAGCACTTTCGGCGACGTTTTGAATAAGCCGGGACGCCATGAATATGATGATCCGTTACTTGTCCATCTTTCTTCTTTTCACCTTTCTCCAAGAGTCATCCATTGCGCAGCTCCGTGATACCGGGAAAAAAGATCGGATATCAGAATCCTTTATCAATGTCGGTTATCCCCAGATCCTGAACTTTAGTCCAAAGCTATATCGTGCGCACCCGAATAATTTTGACGCTGTCCAGGACAAGAGCGGGGTGATGTATTTCGGGAACTTGTGGGGCCTGCTCGAGTTCGATGGCACCAACTGGAGAACGATATCACTTCCCAACGGAAGCAGTTGCACGTCCCTTGCGAGGGATTCATCGGGTACTATTTACGTGGGTGGCCGAAATGAAATAGGTTATCTGAAAACGGATTCACTCGGCAGCAAATACTATCAGTCGTTTTTGGATCAATTACCAGAGGAAACGAAAGGATTCAACGAAATGTGGCGCACGTATGTCACAAACGAAGGAGTGCTTTTTGTAAGCCAGGAGAAACTGATCCTAAAGTCAAAAGAAACCGGAAAATTCTCCCTTCTGAAGGCCGATCTGATTGACGCATTCTATGTGAATGAGAATATCTATGTACAGGATAATTCCGGCTTATCCGTATACAAAAACGGCAGCTTTGAAATCGTTCCAAATGGAAATTTTTTCCAGGGAAAAGTCATCCGTTCGATGGTTTCTTCCGGAGACCAGCTCATAATTTGTTGTAATGATGAAGGTCTGTTTATCTACGATGGCAAGACGGTCACTCCCTGGAATTGTGATCTCAACTACCGGGCACGGGCATTTTATCTCAACAACCTCATAAACTTTGACGATCAATACCTGATCGTATCTACCCAGATCAATGGCCTGTTCATGGCAACATTGGATGGCGACATCATCATGCATCTGAGTAAGTCAAATGGCCTTACCGGGAACACCATTTCATCTTTATTTATTGATGACCGGAAAAATCTCTGGATATGCTTAAACACCGGGCTCAGTTACCTGAATTTGAAAAATGAATTGAGTTTCATTGGTGAAGATTCCGGCATATCGGGAATTCCCTATAGCTCAGCCTACTACGATGACAAACTCTACCTTGCAACCTCCGAAGGCGTCTTTTATCTGCCGATAAAAAATGACACCTACATACTGAATAAAAAGTTTAGAAAGCATCCGGCCATATCCGGGCTGGTGTGGAACCTTACGGTAATCGACGGAAAACTTTTTTGCGGCCAGAATGGCTCGGCATCTGTTATCAACGGCGAAAGTATAGAACAGCTATATTCCAAAGGCACATGGCTTTTCGTACCCCTTCAGGATCCGAATTTGATCCTGCTGGGAACGTACACGGGACTTGAACTGATCGAAAAGAAAAATGGTAAGTGGGTATACCGCAACACCAT
>DASPNN010000016.1:0-4529 GCA_035626495.1 Chryseosolibacter sp. | reverse complement strand
AAATCGTCCGTGGTGTTTTTGGAATGTTGTTCGGTACACCGGCACGTCGTTCATCCCGCCGACGCAGTATCTTTTAAGTCGCGATTTCCCGGCGCGCGTCTATTGATATTAAAAGTCGGTATCGAGGCCGAGCCGATCCCTGAGCTCTTTCAATAAAGGATTTTTTTCCGCGAGGTAATCAAATTTTTCCCGATTGGTGTAAATCACTTTTTTTTCTTCCGACCCCTTCAGGTCGCCCGTTACAGTGAGCGTTGTGTTTTTCAATTTGTCGCGAAGAAAAGCGGTGATCTCGCTTTTGATGTTGTTCAGCATGGTCTCGTGAACGGGGCTCAGCAACGTAACGACAATTTGGTTGCCCTTGAGTTCATAAGGTTGAGAAAGCATCTGGTACTCGGCCTGAAATTTTTTCCGTTGTTCGGCGAACTCATCCCATGCTGCGCGAAGCTGTTCGTTGGTGAATGGTTCGTTCTGCTGTTTTTCCTGTGCTTGAGCCTGTTTCTCGTCCTTTTTCGGATCCGTTTTTAATAAGTCAGTAAGCTTGACAGTTTTTGGAGCCGTTCGGGTTTTCTCAGCGGGCGCGGCAGGCGGGTCGGCTTTGGCCGGAGCGGTGGCCAATGATACGTCCGGGGACGTCTTTTGCTCAGGCTCGCTTTCTAAACTAATTTTTTTTTTAGTCCTGCGTCCGCAGGCTGCGTGCCACCATTGCCGTTGACGGCGATCCGGTCGGCAGGGAGGACGTGCGCGACATGAGCCATTTTCATCAGGGCCAGCTCAACGGAGAGGCGCTGGTTTTTGCTTGCCTTGTAATTGATATCGCATTGGCTGCCGATATTCAGCCAGGTCAACAAGAGCGATGCCGGACAACTTTGCGACTGCTCGGCGTATTTTCTTTTAACACTTTCGGGCACCTCCATCAGCTGAACTGTACGGGCATCCTGTGCAACTAAGAGGTTGCGCAGGTGTTCGCTAAGGCCAACGATAAAATTATGTCCATCGAATCCTTTTTTCAGCACCTCGTCAAAAAGCAGGATCGGTTGCGTATGATTCTGAGTGAGCAGCGCGTCGATGACCTGGAAATAGTAGTCGTAATCGAGGATGTGCAGGTTGGCCAGCGTATCCTTGAATGTAACGGCCTTACCTGAAGCGTAAGTCACCATCAGGTCGAAGATCGACAGGGCATCGCGCAGGGCGCCGTCCGCCTTTTGTGCGATCAGATGCAGGGCTTCGTCTTCGGCGGGAATGGATTCGTGGTCGGCGATTTTTTTCAGATGCCGCGAGATGTCCGTGATCTGGATCCGGTTAAAATCAAAGATCTGACAACGGGACAGGATCGTGGGAATGACCTTATGTTTTTCGGTTGTGGCCAGGATAAAGATCGCATACGATGGGGGTTCCTCAAGTGTTTTCAAAAACGCATTGAAGGCAGCATTTGAAAGCATGTGAACTTCATCGATGATATACACCTTGAATTTGCCGAACTGCGGGGGGTATCGTACCTGGTCGATCAGATTGCGGATGTCCTCTACCGAGTTGTTCGAGGCGGCATCCAGCTCAAAAATATTGAGTGAATTCGTCTCAGCCCGTTCTTCGAAGCCGTTGATGAGGCGTGCAACGATCCGGGCGCAAGTCGTTTTCCCAACGCCGCGGGGACCGCAAAACAGCAAAGCCTGCGCGAGTTTGTTGTTGTCAATGGCATTCTTGAGGGTTGTGGTGATATGCTCCTGCCCGACCACTTCCTCAAACCCCGTGGGGCGGTATTTTCGTGCCGATACAACAAAATTCTCCATTGCAGCCCGCAAGATAAAAAGATTCATCTTACCGGCATGCGGCAAAAAAAATTTTCATTTGTTTTTTCCCGGCCGCGTTATTCGCTCGCCAGGGCGCGTAACGCAATCTTCATGTTTTCAATACGTTGGGATTTCTGGAATTCAAATGCCACCTGTTTTCGCTCCTGACAATCGGTCGCAGGGCAACGCTCGCACGTCTCGCCCACCATCCGGATTGGTACAGCCGGATCGTTCCAGAACCGTACTTTTTTCTTCATCGCGTCGCTGAGTGAAAGCCCGATGGAGACACTGTTGTTAATTTTCGATCCATTCAGCGAGGGGCGCGCGAAGCTCATGATCAGATATTCCTTTTCGGTTCCGATGTATTTGGATCGCTGAGCCCGGCAAACGGGCCGGTCGTAAGAGCCAACCGTGATTTGTGTGGAAAGCTCTTTGAGAATATTGATGGATATCCATCGCCGGCAATAGTTTTCGTGCTGCATGCTGATGTGGGGATCGTGCAATCCCGATAGGTGCAGCTCCTTAGTTAACTCGAAATTGTCAGTACCGTTTTCATTACTAAACCGCAGGAAGAACAATTCCTGGATACCAAAGAAACGGGGCAACAGGTTCGTGAGCCGATGCAGGAAAATTTCCGGCGACACTTTGAATTCTGCGATGATCGAAAGCAGCGTTTCCGGTTCAAACGTTCTATTGGTGAAAAACAAATGCAGCTTTGGTATCAGCACATCCTTATTGAGAAGCAGGGCACAGGCGAAATAAGACCCTTTGAAATTATTGAGTACCTGCTCAAAAGAATCGACCTGCACGGGGGGGCTCGTGTTTGAACGCTCGTGAATTCCCAGGAACTGGAAACCGATTTCGCGCGCGATGATGAAAGACTTTTGCGTTTCACTCAGCATCTTGTTCAGAAGCAACCGCGATGGTTTTCCGGGCAGGAGCACCGCGCGAAGCTGTTGCAGTTCGGGCTGCGCAGACAAGCCGTCATCCATAATTTGAAACTCGTATTGCGTACGCGCGATCTCTTCAAGCTTCGATAACGGTACAGGCTCGCTGCTGTCAATATTATGAGTCCGTATGAATTGCTCGACGGCGATTTCTATCTCTTCGAAATAGTTTTCCTGCATTTCCTGGTAAGAACGCAACGCCGAGAAATAGAAGTCTTCGATCTTCAGCCCATAGTTGCGGCTGATCTCTATGAGGGTTGACAGGAATGCGTTGAGCTTGACGGGCGCGGCCGAAAGCAATTCAAGCAGTTCGGCCCGGTTGATTCCGAAAACATCCAGGGGCAGTTCATGGAGGATTTTCGATTGCAGGAGCTTCGATACCGGACCGAGCCCCTGTTTCATTTGCAGGGAGATTAGCCAATCGTAGCTAACCCCGAGGGCCTCCGCCAGCGAGGCGATCTTGTGAGCTTTCGGAAATTTTTTTCCTTTTTCAATCTCATTTAAATAAGAGACTGAGATTCCGGCAAGCTTTGAAAGTTCCGTGAGCATGAGTCGTTTGTCCTGCCGAAGCTGGCGGAGTTTCAGACCAAAAATGAGTTTTACATTCGATTCATTGATGAGATTTTTCCCCAACATATAACATGAAGTTTGAGTGACAAATGGTCATTGCGAAGGCCAGCGGACGATGCTGCGAGCGAATTGAAAAATTCAGAATCGCCAAAAGCAGCCGTTTTTTCTCAAACATCACTTCCAAATCGGGCACAAGCGGCATTGGGCGTTTCGCTGGCTTTGTTGAACCGGCGAAAAAAGTTATACCAGCGAACTTTCGCATTTCGAAGGCGGGATGTTGGCCTCAAATTCGTTTCAATCGTTTGCACCTATGGAAACTGCCAGCGAAATACTGATCGGGGTGGAAGTGAAAGCTCCGCTGCACCCCTCTTTCAAGAAAATTCTTACGGCCGATGCATTGCAGTTTATTGCTGCCCTGCACCGGAAATTCAACAAACGCCGGGAACACCTGCTTAAGCTCAGGGACCTGCGGCAAAAGGAGATTGAGGATGGGGCATTACCCGACTTCCTGCCGGAAACCAAGGCGATCCGGGAAAGCGAATGGCGGGTGGCCCCCGTGCCTGAATGCCTGCAAGACAGGCGCGTGGAAATCACCGGTCCGGTGGACAGAAAGATGATCATCAACGCGCTCAACTCGGGGGCGAAGGTGTTCATGGCAGACTTCGAAGACTCAACGTCACCCACCTGGAAGAACGTCATCGAGGGCCAGGCAAATCTCTATGATGCCATACGGCGCGAGATCGATTTCGAATCCGCAGACGGCAAACAGTATAAACTCAATAAAGATGTCGCGGTCTTGAAAGTGCGTCCACGTGGATGGCACCTTCCCGAAAAACATATTCTGGTTGATAACCAGCCAGCCTCCGCATCATTGGTTGATTTTGGTTTGTTCATTTTTCATAACGGCCGATACCTGGCATCCGCTGGCGACGGACCTTTCTTTTACTTGCCGAAGTTGGAGAGTCACGTCGAAGCGCGACTGTGGAACGACGTATTCAATTACGCTGAAGACGCGCTGCTAATCCCGCGGGGCACAATCAAAGCCACAGTCCTTATCGAAACCATACTCGCCGCGTTTGAAATGGATGAAATTCTTTATGAGATGCGAGACCACATCGCCGGCCTGAACGCGGGACGATGGGATTACATTTTCAGCATCATTAAAAAACTCCGTCACAATAAGAACTTCATTCTTCCGGACCGGTCGTTGGTAACGATGAATGTT
>DASPNN010000015.1:0-2937 GCA_035626495.1 Chryseosolibacter sp. | reverse complement strand
ACCATTTGGCCTGGTAGTTACCATTCTTGTGTGAAACTTGAGTTCCTCCCGGATAACCGGAGGCGTTGGCGGTCCATGGCGTCCAGCACGCCGGAAAGGAATACTGCGATCGCGCGCTGAGTGAAAACAGCAAGGCGACGGTGAGGATGAGAGCTCGGATTTGCATACTCGTTGGTTTTATGGGCGTTGGTTTGTGTGGCGTTTCGGAAGCGGGCTTAATCGGTTATGACGTACTTCTTCACCCAGGATCGGTGTGTGCTGCGAATGCGAATGAAATAAAGGCCCGCCGGCACGTCGGGTAGCCGTATCGTGATATTCTTTTCTTTGAGTTTTTCAAACCGGCGCTCGAGATGTTGCATACCATTGATGTCGGTCAAATCGATCGCGATAGCTCCGGGTGCGGATTCGAAGGCGATCACCACGTCGTGGCCACTGACACGCTTACGCGGATTCGGGTAAATATTTACCTCACCGGATGCCAGGTCGAATATGCCTTCACCTTCCGCTGCGGGTTCGCCGTCTGTCGACATGCGTCCAGAGCAACTGCCTACGAGTGTCCACGCATCCGTCCAATAGGTTCCCGTGCCGGGAGCGTAAGCCCATGCTGCCCCATTGCACCAGCCCGAGTAGGGATAAGGTTTGCATTCGTACTGGTTGCCGACATTTTTTACACGCGAACCAGCCACATATCCTCCATTCTCAACATACTGGGCGACATTCGAGCACGAGCCGGATGAACTTCCCACGGTGATGTTTACAGCAGATGAGGTTGTCGCTGCGTTTTGATTATCGGTTGCCTTGGCAGTCAGCGTGTAGCTTCCGGCTGCAACATTGCTCCAGACGAAACTGTAGGGAGACGAGGTATCTTCACCGAGTTTTGTCGTACCGCGGAAAAATTCCACTTTGGCAATAGAGCCATTATCGGATGCCGTTGCATTAATTGTCACCGACGCTGGTGCTGTAAACGTCGCGCCATTGGCGGGCGAGGTGATGCTGACCGATGGAGGGGGATTTGTTCCGATCGTGGAGAAAATCACCTTGTTGATGTTAAAGCCATCTGTATCCATGTAGATCCGCATGACCTTTTGTCCCGTAGTCAGCGACGACGTGTTGACAGTAACGGTTTGCCAGTTCTGCCATGCGCCGGTATTGGGCACACTGACAGCACCGGAGATATTCACACCGTTCATTTCCACGTGTAAGGATTTTCCGGATGAGATGGCGGCGACGCGCAACTGCAAACTGTAAGTTCCCGCAGCGGTCACGTTGACCGTATACTCGAGCCATTCACCCGCCTGCACCCAGCCCACGTTATAACCGGCGCCTGAGTCGCTCGTCCCTTCGATGTCTACGTGATCGGTCCGAAACACATTGCCCGAGTTGCCGTTCGTCAGATCGTGATAGGCGACCCCTTCACCCCCGACGTCGTAATGCTCGGCCTCGATTGTTCCCGGAATGGTGCGCACGGTACCACCGTACGGCGATTGTGTCTGAGGATTTCCAGTCCGCTGCCGGACCACCTCATCAATAGCAGATATGAGTGAATTTGCTCCCGAGGCGTCCTGGGAGATCTCCCAGAACATGATCCCGCCGATATTTCTGTCGAACGCCAGGTTTGTTTTTGACTTGATGGTCGTGATTCCATTATAGTAATCGCCATTGTACGTGTCAGCAAACGGGTTTGCGCCTTCCGCTACGAGTGTACGGAATGCCTTCCAGCTCGGTCTTGCATAAAACGGAACGCCGAGCACCGCTTTGCTTGCGGGCAGACCACGCGTATTCACCCAATAGTCGAGCGAAGAAACCGCGTAGCTGTAGGGTGAATGGTCTGCACCGCTGCCACCATCATACACCATAAGGTTAAGAAAATCTACCGACGGAAAAACACTGCTGAGAATTCCACCAGCATAATAGCCCTGTGCCGCGACGGCCGCTGTCAGGAATTTTCCCCGGGCACGCATGGCCGACCCCAGCTCACTCATCAACGTTGAAAAATTCGCGGGGTCGGACCCATCGACGGGATACTCCCAATCCATATCCACGCCGTCAAGCTGGTAAGTGTTGATCAGGTTGATCAGGTTATTGATGAAGTTCGACCGGTATGTGGCGTTGGCAGCCATCGATTGAAAATCCGCGTTGTTCAGATCACTCCAGCCTCCCACGGCGATACCGACTTTCACGTTCGCCGCATGCGCGCGGCTGACAATCTCCTGCAGCTTACCGGGCTGGTCCACCGCTGTTAGCCCGCCCGTGGTCGTAGGCCGGATAAACGCGTAATTAATGTGTGTAAGCTTGCTGTATTGAATATCGGCCGCACTCCCTGACCAGGAGGGCATATATCCAACCACCTTGAATTGTGAAAATGTCCGCTGCGAAACGAGCAGGATCAGGATCACCACCAGGAATACAGCAACAATTTTTTGTTTTTTGTCGGAAGCGTCGAAATGTATCATGGAAATCAGATTTATGAATTCTTATTGGATCACATATTTTTTCAGCCAGGTGCGTTTTGCGCTGCGCACGTGTATGAGGTAGAGCCCGGTTGAAAGAGCGGGAAATTCCACGGTAATCTCTTTCTGGACATTGCCCAACTCCCGGTTCAGCAATTTGCCACCGTTCACATCGGTAAGTTCAAACACGATCTCGCCCGGTGCTTGTGCGAATCGCAGCGTCACAGCATTGCGCAAACCCACCCGCCCCGGGACCGGGAAAGTCGAGAACCCGTCGTCATCAAAAATGCTTTCCTGTGATTCAGGAACAATCGGGTCGGGCGTGGCGTGCGTCTGGAGCCTTGCCGAAGTACAAGGCCCTTTCAGTATCCACGCATCTTGCCAGTAAGTTCCCGTTCCCGGGGCATAGGCCCACGCCGCCCCGTTACACCAACCGGTATAAGGATGAGGTTTGCACTCATAGGAGTTGCCCGCATTTTTCACACGG
>DASPNN010000014.1:0-4616 GCA_035626495.1 Chryseosolibacter sp. | reverse complement strand
TTTCCGGCTTCACATACTGTCCCTCCTTCTTTACCTGGCGCGGGTCGACTTTTGCGTAAAGTTGCTCGGTTGTGATCCTGACCGGCGAACCTGGTGTCCCGGTCCATCGCAGGCCGGCGGGATGCCCGGTGAAGCTTCCCTTTTTAACATGCCAGATCGCTCCAGAGCCGATCCAGTCACCCTGGTTGTCGTCATAGAAAAGCTCGCCGTCAACCATTCCCAAACCACACGGCGATCTCATGCCTGTTGCCCACGGTTCGAGTTTGCCATCCGGGGAGATCTTTATGATCCACCCGCGCCAGGGCACGCGGCTCTCACCGCGCCACCACTCTTCGTCACCGAAGGCGACATTACCCGATACGAAAAAGTTTCCGTCGGGCGCAATCTTCGGGCCGAACGAGTATTCATGGTAGTGTCCGGACAGTGGCCAGGCGTAGACGGTCTCGTAGACATCCGCTTTACCATCGCCATTGGTGTCTGCGAGTTTTGTGAGCTCGCCACGCTGGGCGGCGTACAAAGCATTGTCTTTGTAAGCAAGGCCAAGCGGTTCGTGGAGGCCGGACGCAAACAGCGTAAACACGGGAGAAGAATTGTTTTCCATGTAGGCGTTTTCGATAACATACACATCGCCCCGGCGGGTGCAGATGGCGATGCGGCCATCCGGTAGCGTGGCAACACCGCCGACTTCGAGCAGCATATTTTCTGGGACCGGAAGGGTGATGATCCGGTAAAAGTCATCTTCGATGGGTGCGCGCGATTTCTGCGCAACGACATGGCTACCAGTAAATATCACCAGGGCCGCCAGAATATAGAGTGCAGTTGGTTTCATCTTATTCAGAATTTGCATATTTACCAGATAATAGAATATTTGATATTGCCCGCCTGTACAGGCATGATGAGTTCTTTTACGCCGTTGACGTCGCGGATGGAGGCATTGGCAGACTGCTGAAGCTTGATATAGTATTCGCGATCACCAATCACATATAATCCATCGGAAAGCTTCGTGACCGACTTGCCCTCTGCCACTTTGTAAAATAACGGACTTGTTGCACCGGTCACCTTCACTGTGATCTCATGTGTGAGCGCGCGGTTTTCATCGTCGGGATAGACCTTATCTTCTACTTCCATGCCTTTGTACACGTACCGGAATATGGGTCTCGAGGTTTGGGGGTCTATGACATAACCCTTGCTCTTGAAGTCGGCCTCGCTTCCTTCCACGGGGAAAGATTCCGACGGTGAGTTCAGGACGGCCAGCCGCTGTCCTTTGAGGAAATACTGGGGAGCACCCAGGGGCCTGAAGGATCCATCGCCGCGGTCGTGCCACATCGGCGTCGCGTTCACAAAGTCTCCGCGCCAACCGCACACCAGATTGCCGGACTTCAGGTCGTACACGTAGTTCATACCCGAGGGATCGCCAACGCCAACGGTATGCGTCAGACGTTGTTTACGATCGCCCTTGTAATCGAGGAACGCGCGCAGGATTCTTGGCGAACTCCCCGCGGATACCAGGATCGGAGACGTCGGGTCGTCATCCGGGGGGAAAGAGTTGAATGCGTGCAACGATACCGGATACATGTTTTCCGTCTGGACAAACAGGCCAAGACGCGGGGGCATCCAGCTTGCGTCCTTGAAATTTTGAATTTCGAACGGGTACGTGCCTGCCTTCAGTGTCATCTTTTTCCGGTCACCCCGCCAACCATCCGGGCGCTGGTAGTTGATCAGCTCCTGGTCGTTGAGCATGAATTTTCCGCCCCCGGTAAACACGAGGGTGAACTCATATTCGGCATCCTCCGGAACCGTAACGTTGCCGTTGTACACGACCCCATAGCCATTTTCCTGTTCGAGCATCTCACAGGTAAGCTCGTCGAGTTTTCCCGTAGCGGCGGGTTTCAGAGACTCGAAATCCGCCGTTGAGCGGAACTCGCCGTAAAACGTCTTGTAGGTAATGTCGGACAGTTTCACCTCCCCCTCTTTCATAAGGCGGTACTTGATATTGCGGAAAGCCACGGGTCCATGGTCGCCCTGAATCATTAACGGACCGGTTGGTTTCTCATTGTTTTCGACAGGGCCTCCCGTGGGAAGGGGAACCTCGACGTTGTCGTGGATCCTCACGCCGTTGAGCTCCACATACACAAAACGCGCGTTTTGAATTTTTTTTCCATTTGCATCAAACTTGGGGGCCCGGAATGAGATCCGCATTTTTTGCCAAAGCCCTGGCGCTTTCGCTGCGTTTGTAAGCGGCGCTTTGCCCATATAGATTTTGCCTGGCTGATTCTCCCAGTTCCGGTAGATTCCTCCGATGTCGCCGAACTTTGGATTGCGCACGCCCCAGCTATCGAGCAGCTGCACTTCATATCTTCCCTGGAGATAAATGCCGGAGTTCGATCCTTTCGGGATCATAACTTCAAGCTCGAGCTCGATATCACCATGTTCAAAGATGGTCAGCAGGTGATCCTTTTTCGACTCATCGTTCAGGTTTAACAGTATTCCTTTGCCATCGGCATATGCGACGGCTTTTGGAACGGCAACGGGTTGAACATTCTCCGTTTTCTTTTTCTTCTTTTTGCTTTCATTGGCAACGGCCGGGGCGCGTGGTGGTTGATGGATGTCGATGGTCGGATCGATGGCAACATCGCCGACGATCATCCAGTTGCCGGCTTGTGTTCGAAACGCCGACATGTCGTCGAGGCTCAATGTCTGAACGCCGGTCGGTTGGCCGAAGCCGCGCACCGCGAACATCAATGTCAGCACGAATAAACCGCTGAATTTTTTCATTATGTCTGTGGGTTAAGAAAGGGTGCTAATATGGGAGGTGCGAAACGGATTCGCAAAATTCAGTGGCAATAATTGCAACGTCGGCGGCGAAGCTGTGAGCGTGTGTCCGTGTAATCGGGAAAACTTTGCTAATTTTAAGGCCGGACTTTTAGTTCGCACATCGAAAATGGAACTTCTTCAGACAATCAAGTCACTCTCCGCCGAATACAGCGCCGATGTGATCAAGCACAGGCGACACCTGCACGCGCACCCGGAGCTTTCATACCAGGAATTTCAAACTGCGAAATTCGTAGCCGAACAGCTTCGTTCCTTCGGGGTCGAGCCCATCGAAGGAATTGCGACCACCGGCATTCTCGCGGAGATCAAGGGAAGAAATCCATCCAAGAAAACGATTGCGTTGCGCGCGGATATGGATGCCCTGCCAATTCATGAGACCAACGCCGTTCCTTACAAATCCAAAGTTGACGGTGTGATGCACGCGTGTGGTCACGATGTGCATACCTCATCGTTGCTGGGTACGGCGCGTATACTCAATGCAATCAAGGCTGAATTCGAAGGGACCGTCCGGCTGTTGTTTCAGCCAGGAGAAGAAAAGACGCCCGGGGGCGCATCTTACATGATCCGCGATGGAGCCCTGAACCCGAAGCCGGCAGGTATAATCGGCCAGCATGTATTCCCGCTGCTCCCCGTAGGCAAGGTCGGATTTCGCGAAGGGATGTACATGGCGAGTTGTGACGAGATCTATCTCAGAATAATAGGAAAGGGAGGCCACGGCGCGGCGCCCGACCTCGCGATCGATCCTGTGGTTATTGCCGCTCACATAATCATAGCCCTGCAACAGGTTATCAGCCGGAACGCAAGTCCTCAGCAACCTACTGTACTGAGTTTCGGAAGAATAATCGGCGAGGGTGCCACGAACGTAATTCCGAACGAGGTCACCATTGCCGGAACGTTTCGGGCGATGAACGAGGAATGGCGCGAATCGGCGCTGAAGAAAATAAGAAAAATGGCCGAAAGTATCGCCGAAGGGATGGGTGGACGCTGCGAAGTGGAAATTTCACGCGGGTACCCTTACCTGGAAAATAATCCAGGGCTAACCCGGAGCATTCGGCGGGCGGCGGAGGAATATGTGGGCAAAGAAAATGTCGTGGAGATAGACATTACACTCGGAGCTGAAGACTTCTCGTATTACTCTCAGGTTATACCGGCGTCCTTTTACCGCTTGGGTACGCGCAACGAACAGAAGGGCATCACCTCCTATGTTCACACGCCCACTTTTGATATTGATGAAGATGCGTTAAAGATCGGACCGGGGTTGATGGCATGGATGGCGATTCACGAGCTTTCGATTCCCAATTCCTAGACTGGTGATTTCTAATTTCTATTTGAACGTTCCTTTCGAACAAATGGAGACCCGCAATTTTGGCACCGGCAATTAGAAGTTAGAAATATTACAATTCAAAATTAGGGTGTACCCGAGGTTTCCGGGCATCAAATCTTCTCTCTATATTGCGTGCATAGCATAAATATGTTCGGCAATACGTTAACAAAGTTTCTAAAGTTGGACACGTTAATCTCCAATCTTACCGGTTACGTCGAAGCAAAGGTCGAGCTCATTAAAATCGAGGTGCAACGGGATGTAGCAAGCGGGATTGCGAAGGCGATCGCCTACCTGATCATCGCATTTGTTTTCGGAATGATGCTCTTGTTGCTCAGTGTCGGAATTGCGTTGCTTTTGGCCGAGCGATTCGGTAACTTCTGGGGTTTCGGAATAGTAAGTGCTGTGTACCTGATCACGGGCATCGTTTTGTATACGCGGCGTGAGGCGATCATTCGTGATT
>DASPNN010000013.1:0-2270 GCA_035626495.1 Chryseosolibacter sp. | reverse complement strand
ATTCACTTCGGAGTCTGTCTCCGAAGGCCATCCCGACAAAGTCGCTGACCAGATTTCTGATGCATTGATAGATTACTTCCTTGCATATGATCCCAATTCCAAAGTAGCGTGTGAAACGCTCGTGACAACCGGGCAGGTTGTGCTGGCCGGCGAGGTAAAATCAGAGGCATATCTCGATGTGCAGGACATCGCGCGTGAAGTAATCCGGAAGATCGGATATACCAAAAGTGAATATATGTTCGAAGCGAATTCCTGCGGCATTCTATCGGCAATCCATGAACAGTCGCCGGATATTAACCAGGGCGTTGAACGGAAGAAAAAAGAAGACCAGGGCGCCGGTGATCAGGGAATGATGTTCGGCTACGCAACGAACGAGACCGACAACTTCATGCCTCTTCCGCTGGAGCTGGCGCATTCACTGTTGCGGGAATTATCCCTCATTCGCCGTGAAGGCAAGCAAATGACATATCTCAGACCCGACGCAAAATCGCAGGTAACGATCGAATACAGCGATGATAACCGCCCGATTCGTGTCGACACAATTGTGATTTCAACACAGCATGATGATTTCGCGAAGGATGGCGCAATGCTGAAGCAGATCCGCGAGGATGTGATCAATATCGTCGTGCCGCGGATTAAGAAGAAATTGCCGAAACGCGTTCAAAACCTTTTTGGCGAGTCTATCAAATATCACGTCAATCCCACGGGTAAATTTGTGATCGGTGGACCACATGGAGATACGGGATTGACGGGCAGAAAAATCATTGTAGATACCTACGGCGGAAAAGGCGCTCACGGAGGCGGTGCCTTTTCCGGAAAGGATCCCAGCAAAGTAGACCGCTCGGCCGCCTACGCCACGCGCCACATCGCGAAAAACCTCGTCGCTGCGGGCCTGTGCGATGAAGTGCTCGTGCAAGTTGCCTACGCCATCGGCGTTGCAAAACCGGTCGGGCTGTATGTGAACACTTACGGCACAGCCAAGGTAAAGCTCAACGACGGAGAGATCGCCAAGAAAGTTGAAAAGATTTTTGATATGCGCCCATATTTCATCGAGCAGCGCTTCAGCCTACGCACACCGATTTATGCGGAGACGGCGGCGTATGGTCACATGGGACGCGAGCCGAAAACGGTAGAAAAAGTCTTCAACAAAGGGAAGAAGAACGAACTGAGAATGAAGGTTGAGCTATTCCCCTGGGAGAAACTCGATCATGTGGATCATGTGAAAAAGTCATTTGGTTTGCAATAAAAAAAAGAGGCTCCGACTGGAGCCTCTTCTCTTTGATCTACGACCTGCCGTTTTTCACTTTTGTTTTGAATTTCTTGAGCTGATTGCGAAGCGCATTCGCAGCCTGGTCGGTGGCCGCTTCAAACGAGCGGGCCTTCTCGACGGCGAACAACTGGGACCCGGGCACCTTCAGTTTTATTTCAACCGTTTTGTTTTCAATACCTTCGTTGTTGAGCCTGAGAAAGACTTCTCCGTCCACCAGCCGGTCGTAAAATGTCTCCAGCTTATCGATTTTCTTTTGAATGAAATTGATCAGCTTCCTGTCAGCATCGAAGTGGATTGAATGAACTTGCAGCTTCATAATAAGTAAGAATTTAAAAGTTGAACAATAAAACATCCGGCTGTTGTGACCTGCCGGCGAGGTCTGATCGCAAGTGTTTCTTTATTGTATCATAAGCGTTCGTGGGATTTATGCTTTTGGATGCGCCTGTTCAAAAACCTTTTTCAGTTTTTCCGTCGAGTTATGTGTATAGACCTGCGTGGCCGCCAGGCTCGAATGACCAAGCAGGTCCTTGACAGCATTGATCTCCGCACCTTTGTTCAACAGGTGCGTGGCGTAGGTGTGCCTGAGCACGTGCGGACTGCGTTTCTCTGAGGCCGTCACCCGATCGAGATAGCGTCTTACTGTCCGGTACACAAGCATGGGGTACAGAGGTTTGCCCGATTCCGTCACAAAAAGCTTAGGCGACCGGCCGATATCGCGATTGCGTAGTTGAATGTAGTTCTCAATGAGCGCCGAAAGACTTTCTGCGAAGGGAATCAACCGCTCCTTGTTTCGCTTGCCGCGCACTTTGATGGTCATGCTCTTCAGATCGACTCTGGATTCCTCCAGTTGGATCAGCTCCGACAAGCGAATGCCGGTCGCGTAAAAAAGCTCGAGGATCAGTCTGTCACGGGCGCCAGCAAATGAATCTTCAAATTCCATTTTGTCAAGCAAGGTCACCATCTCAGATTCTTTAACGAAGCTTGGCAGGCGCTTATTTGT
>DASPNN010000012.1:0-2607 GCA_035626495.1 Chryseosolibacter sp. | reverse complement strand
CACAACAAAGTCGAGTACTTCGGATCCGTGAACTTTAAGGATCGCGCATTCGATGGCGAACTCTTCGAGTGATTTGAGTCGGGCCTTTCCGGACTCCATGCCGCCTGCAACCAGTGCATGATAAGCATCGTCGATGTTCTGACCCGCGCGATAGCACGCCGATTCCGAAGCGAAAACCCGTGTTGTCATTTCCGCAATCTTATGTTTAATGGCTCCGAAGTTCGCCAGCGACGTTCCAAACTGTTTGCGCTCTTTGGCGTAGTTCACCGCAGTGGATATCGTTTTTTTGGAACCACCAATCGCAGCAGCGCCGAGTTTGATACGGCCGACATTCAGGATGTTGACGGCGATTTTAAATCCATTCTCGCGCACGCTCAACAGGTTTTCAACGGGAACCTTGCAATCGTTAAAGAAGATTTGCCGTGTTGAAGATCCCTTGATACCCATTTTCCGTTCCTCTTCATTCATCGTGATGCCGCCAAAGCCTTTCTCAACAATGAAGGCGCTCAGGTTTTTGTCATTGTCGATCTTGGCAAAAACGACAAACACGTCGGCAAATCCGCCATTGGTGATCCACATTTTTTGACCGTTGATCAGATAATGTTTTCCATCCGGCGTCAGTGTGGCCTTCGTTTTTCCCGAGTTGGCGTCCGAGCCTGAATCCGGCTCGGTCAGGCAGTATGCCGCCTTCCATTCTCCGGTCGCAAGCCTGGGGATATATTTTTGCTTTTGTTGTTCGTTGCCGTAATAAAGGATTGGCAGCGTGCCGATACCAGTGTGGGCAGACAATGCGACAGCCACAGAGTGTCCCGCGCCGATCACTTCCGACACCAGCATGGTCGTATTGAAGTCCATGCCGAAGCCGCCGAGCTCCTGTGGTACAGAAGTTCCCAAAAGTCCCAGCGCCCCGGCTTTGTCGAGAATAGAGGGCATCAGCTTTGGATCTTTCATGGAGTCGATCTGGTCGAGATTTGGATATACCTCCTGTTCAAGGAAATCATTGCAAGTCTGAGCAATCATTTTCTGCTCTTCATTCCACTGCTCGGGGATGAAGATCTCGTCCGCGCGCGTTTCACGAATAAGGAATTCGCCTCCTTTTATCGCCTGTTTTGAGTCAACTGCAGCTGCCATATTAATTTATCGTTTGAATATTTCTTTTAGTTTAAAAGCTCGTAGACGCCGGCAACGCCTTGCCCGCCACCAACACATGCCGTTACAAGTCCGTATTTCTTATTTCTTCTCCGTAATTCATTGAACAGTGTCAACGATAGTCTTGCGCCTGAGCTGCCCAGCGGGTGTCCAAGAGCAATAGCCCCGCCGTTGACATTGAGCCTGGCCGGATCGATATTCAAATCGCGAACAACTGCCAACGACTGTGCGGCGAAGGCCTCGTTCAACTCAATCAGATCGATGTCGGCCAATTTCAGTCCGGCTTTTTCGAGGGCCTTTGGAACTGCCTTTACAGGACCTATGCCCATAATGCGTGGATCGACCCCTGCGACGGCGTAACTCATCATCCGCGCAATCGGTTTGACGTTCAGTTGCTTCACGAGGCGTTCTGACATGACTACCGCGAATGCGGCGCCATCTGTGGTAGGAGACGAGTTTCCGGCGGTTACTGAGCCACCTTGAGCAAAAACGGGCTTTAGCTTAGCGAGCGCTTCCATGCTGGTTTCCGGGCGCGGACTTTCGTCTGTGTCAACGACAAACTCCCGCGTGTTTCTTTTGCCCGTCTCATCGACATAAACTTCCTGGACTGTAACGGGCTGGATCTCATCTTTAAATTTCCCCTCCTTTTGTGCCTGGATTGCTTTCATATGCGATTCGTAGGAAAACTTGTCCTGGTCCTCGCGGGAAATTTTATACTGAGCCGCCACCTGTTCGGCAGTCAGGCCCATGCTTGTATAGTAAGTCGGATTTTCTTTTGCAATGGTGTAGTTCAGTACCGTCTTCCAACCCATCACAGGAACCAGTGACATCGATTCGGTACCGCCTGCAATAATGCAGTCTGCCATGCCCGCTTGTATCTTGGCCGATGCAATGTGTATTGCCTCGACCCCAGACCCACAATAGCGGTTGATAACCATACCCGCGTTGTCAATGCCCAAAGCCATCAGCGCAATGATCCGGCCCATCTGCATCCCCTGCTCGGCTTCCTGGACAGCATTGCCGACAATCAGGTCGTCGACCATTTTGTTTTCGAGCCCAGGCACAGATTTCACAAGTGATTTGATGACCGCTGTTGCAAAATCATCCGGCCGCATAAAACGGAATCCGCCTTTTTTCGCACGGGTGTTTGCTGTTCTTTTTGCGGCGACTATGTATGCATCCATGTTGGTTGTTTTTAACACGTTTGGTGACATTATCTCTAAAGGTCAGGATTCGATATCCCGAACTATTGACTAGTTTCTCAGTGGCTTGCCGCCCGTGAGAATGGACTGAATCCGTTCAAGTGTCTTCTTTTCGCCGCAGAGGGAAACAAATGCCTCGCGTTCCAGGTCGAGCAAGTATTGTTCACTCACTTCCTGGGCAGCCGTCAAGTCCCCACCGCACATAACATTGGCAATTTTAATCGCGATCTTGGCGTCATGGTCCGTGATGTAATTG
>DASPNN010000011.1:0-5984 GCA_035626495.1 Chryseosolibacter sp. | reverse complement strand
CAAGGAAAGGGAAGGGGACCCGGACAGGAGAGGAACTTTCAAGGACTTTGCAGGCAACATTTGGTCGGTCGGCACCCAACGCCAGTGATTCGTTTCTGGCCGGGATGACGTAAGCGGCTTTGGTCCTGCCACGGGCAAGGGAGATCGTTCAGACATCCATCCGACAAGATTCCGGCGCGATTAGAATTTATATACATATTGGATTTGACTTTGTGATGCAAAGTACTTTTATTTGTTTAGTTAAATGGGCTAATAAAATGGTCGCGAACGACTGTCACTTGCAAAAATTATCAAGGCAAATCCGCATACTTTTGTATTTGTTTATCGCAGCGCTGCTGATCAGTGGCCTAACAGCGTTCCCAATCGAATGGGAGCTGAAGACAGCAAACGAATTGATACGCAGTCTCAACCTCGATAACGAGCTCTCCCGATGGCTCGAAAAAGTTTATGCGGGCATTCGCGAAACCAATGACAGACACCCATATGTAGCGTACGGTACAGATTGGCTGGCATTTGCCCATGTTGTCATTGCCATCGCGTTTGTGGGGCCATTAAAAGATCCAGTGAGAAATATCTGGGTGATAGAGTTCGGAATGATTGCCTGCCTGGCGGTAGTTCCCCACGCCTTCATCGCCGGACAGGTCCGTCAGATCCCCCTTTTCTGGCGTGTGTTCGATTGCATGTTTGGACTGTTTGGGTTGATTGTGCTGTACCGTTGCCACCGGAAAATCCGGATTTTACAAAACATGCAGGCGAAATCATGAAAGCGTTTTCAAAAACTATCCTGATCGTAGTCATATTTTCGGTCGCGATGGCCGCGCTCGAGGGTGCCGTTGTCGTATACCTTCGTGCGCTTTATTATCCAGACGGTTTTACAGTTGCTTTTAAGGTCATTGACGAAAACATCTTATTGGTCGAGCTTATGCGCGAACTTGCCACGATTGTCATGCTCGTTACGATTGGTATGCTCGCCGCCAAATCGTTTCAGCACCGGCTGGCGTATTTCCTGATCGCATTCGCGGTCTGGGACATCTTCTACTACTTGTGGCTGAAAGCATTTATCGGCTGGCCGGAGTCGCTGCTCGAATGGGACATTCTGTTCCTGATTCCGTGGACGTGGCTCGGGCCAGTTCTCGCACCTGTGATTTGCTCGCTGACGATGACGGTGTTCGCCTGGGCGATACTCAGAAGCTCTGGCACTCGGACCTTTTCGCGTGTTGCCTGGCTACTTTGGATTGCAGGCACACTGGCCATTCTGTTCACTTTTCTGAAAGATTACGGAGCGATCATCATCGGTAATGGCTTTTTGTCGGACTACGAGAACCTCATGAGGAACCCCGAGTTCGTTCGCATCGCATCATCGTACGTCCCGGAGTCTTATGACTGGAGGACTTTTATCATCGGTGAACTGCTCATCCTTGGTGGAATTATCAAGATGTACGGTCCGGTCACTTTCTGGCGAAGCGGTAAGTGATCGATTTTCCATTGCCGGAGATGGTGGCAAGCAGGATATCGCCATCCTTTCGATAGGTAATCTTTTTTGGAAAATCGTGCGCATCGTTTTCACACGTAAACGCGGCAGCCGAAAGGTCGGTGAATTTAAAACGCACTGGCGCCTTATTCTCTGGCACGTCGGCGACATAAAACAGATTGCCTTCACTGGCAATGATCTTAATCTTCTCTATAAACACCGTGTCAGTGCCGGACAAGGTGATTCCCTGGCCGACCAGCTCGTCCTGTCCACAGGTCCAAATTTCCTTGCCGGTTTTGCCTGGCTTGACATCAAGCCGTTCCCAGGTACCACATAACCATCCGACGTCGTCGAGGGAGTGATTTGTTTGGGCCATTGCGCTTTGAGAAAGTGCGATAAAAATGAACAGCAACGTCTTCATGAATATTTTTTAGTTGTGTACAAATGTACCGGCAACCATGCGCGTTCTCATTGTATAAACCCGACATCCCTACGTGTCGGTGGCATCAGGAAAAAATTAGCCAGGTTTCGGGCCTCGAACGCATACATGGAAGGGTCTTCACCTGTGAATTCCCGGAAGTTCCTGATGAAGTGTGGCTGATCGTAAAAGCCGGCCCTTTCAACGATGTCGAGCCAGTTCATTTTATGCTGGATCATGTCGAAGATGGCGTTGAAGCGAACGATACGCGCATAAAATTTCGGCGACACTCCCACGTAATGCTTGAACAACCGCTCAAGCTGCCGTTCGCCGAGATGGACTTGGTCTGTCAGCCACGCCGTTGTAACCATTCCCTTGGCGTCCAGGATGCGGTTGACCGCGGCGTCTATCGGCGAATTCAGCGGGCCGGCCTTGCGTGCGAGATCTTCTAGGTGCTGGTTCAATCGGCCGACAATCGCTTCGAATTCAAATGTGTCGCCGACGGCTGCAGACAGAGCGCGACCGTCCTCACCCGTCATCTCCAGCAAAGGTTCCACGCGATCCGTCAGCGTCGACATTCGCAGACCATACAGGTGTGTCAGTGCCGTGGGGCGGAATTTAATTCCTATAATGCTGGACCGACCCGTGTTTTCGAGGTAAAAAAACCTGCGGATCTGTCCGGCCACAAGCGCGCGCGATTGCAGCTGCCAGCTTCCGGCCAGATTGATCCTGTAAGGATCGCCAAAATGAAAGATCATCTCCGAAAATCCGTCCGGTATGATCTTTTGCTGACGGGGTTTCGGGCGCTCGTCGTCGACAATCCAGTAACACTGAACCAAACCTTGCAACGAATTTGGCGGAATGATCTGCCGGAAAGCCATAAGACCGAATCTACAAAAAATCAGATTCACATGGTTGAGAACTTCCTGACAAGTGGTAGGCTATTCTTGACCACGGGTGCACCTCCGGCAGGCATCCACACGTAAATTACAGCAGGGTCAAGGCGTTCAGTGCCACGATTTCGGCCGTTCAGTACAATGATATGCTTATTCATTGCACGAGTCAGCTATTTCAGTGACCGTTTATGTAACTAAGACAACAAAAGAGAGTATTTACCGTTTACACCGCAACCCTCTAAACCGGATGAAACCCCTCACACTCATGCTCCTGATCTTGGCCTGCTGGCAGGCGGCCTTGGGTCAGACCGACACACTCAAATCCTATACGACCGCCCGCGTGCAAGATGTTCCTCCCGAGATTGACGGACTCGCTGACGATGCGGCGTGGGCACAGGTTGAATGGGCGGGCGGAGATTTCCGGCAGATGAATCCCGACAAGGGGAAACCGGCAACCGTGCAGACAAAATTCAAAGTCCTCTACGACGAGAAGAACCTTTACATCATCATCCGGGCGTTCGACCCCGAACCGGACAAGATTGTCCGCCGCATGTCGCGTCGCGACAGTTTCGAAGGCGACCGGGTTGAGGTGAACATTGACAGCTACAATGACAAACGCACGGCATTCTCATTTACCGCGTCGGTCTCCGGCGTCAAGGGGGACGAATATTGCTCCAACAACGGCGACATGTGGGACAGCGGGTGGGACCCGATCTGGTATCTGAAAACCAGTATTGACAGCGAAGGGTGGCTTGCCGAAATGCGGATACCATTGAGTCAGCTGCGATTTGCCGACGTCAAAGATCATACTTGGGGACTGCAGGTCATGCGGATCTTCTTCCGGAACCAGGAGCGTTCGGTATGGCAATACATCCCACCCGATGCAGCAGGGTGGGTGCACTTGTTCGCGAGCATGAAGGGTATCACCGGAATCAGACCGCAAAAGCAGCTCGAGATCCAACCCTACATCGTCACAAAAACTGAAAGCTTCCGAAAGCAGGAAGGCGACCCCTACCAGACCGGTAAGTCTTCGGGCGCCGACGTCGGGCTGGATGCGAAGATCGGCATCACCAGCGACATCACGCTTGACCTCACTGTTAACCCCGACTTTGGCCAGGTGGAGGCGGACCCCTCGCAAGTGAACCTCACAGCATTCGAACTTTTTTTCCAGGAGCGGCGCCCCTTCTTCCTGGAGGGCAGCAACACGTTGAATTTTCCCGTCTCGCAGTTCAACAGCAATAATCTTTTCTATTCGCGGAGGATAGGGCGTCCGCCACAGATGTGGGCCGATCCAGATGCCAGCGGGCCGGATATGGTGAACGAATATGTCAAACCCAATACGCGGACCACAATCCTTGGCGCTGCCAAGATCACAGGAAAGAATAAAAGAGGTTTCTCTTGGGGTGTGCTGGAAACACTCACGCCAAACGAATATGCGGAAATCGACAGCCTTGGCTATAAAAGGAAACAGATCATAGAGCCAATGACCAACTACTTTGTATCGCGTGCCCAGCAGGACATCAACAAAGGCAACACGATCATTGGAGCGATGTTCACCGCAACCAACCGCAAAATCGACGACGCACGCCTGAACTGGCTGCACAAGGCTGCGTATACCGGGGGCGTTGACTTGGTTCATCACTGGAAGAACCGCAAGTATTATGTCAGTTCCCAATATGCATTCAGCCACGTTTCAGGCAGCACCGAAGCCATTTCCAACACCCAGCTCTCATCGGAGCGCTATTACCAGCGCCCCGACAACCACCATACCGAATTCGACCCCACGCGAACCAGCCTGACGGGCAGCTCCGGTCAGGTCGTTGTCGGAAAAAAGAGCGGTGACCTCGTCGCCGACCTGGGCGTTGTTTGGCAATCGCCCGCGCTCGAGCTGAACGATGTTGGTTTTCTGTCACAGACGGACAACATCACCCAATGGTTCTGGACGCAATACCGGATCCTGCAACCGAAGGGAATCACGCGGTGGCAGCGTTATAATATCAACCAATGGCAGGGATACGACTTCGGTATGCGGCAGACCTCTCAAGGATACAATGTCAATGCCCATGTCGAATTCAAAAACTTCTGGCGATCGGGCGGCGGAGTAACATATCGCCCGCTCTATGTCGCCAATGCCGACCTGCGTGGCGGCCCCTCGCTGCGGTATCCCTCGAACATTTACTACTGGGGGTACTTTGGTACCGATCCGCGAAAAAAGCTTAACGTCTGGTTCAACCCCGAGTTCGGCTTCGGTGACAAAAACTACTCCCGCGAAATGTACCTGAGCGTGGATGTTACCTACCAACCGATCAATGCGCTGAACTTCACGGTATCGCCCAGCTTCTCCCGCATACGGAACGAAATGCAGTATGTAACAACAACTTCCTCCGGGGCGGAGGCAAGATATCTGGTTGGAGAAATTGACCAGTCGGTGGCGCGCGTCTCGATGCGTGCGACCCTCATGCTCACACCCAACCTTTCGGTTCAGTACTGGGGCCAACCCTTCGGAACATCCGGAAAGTACGCCGACTTCAAGTACATTACCAATCCAAGGTCCGAGTCCTACAACAACCGATTCGTCGCCATTCCGGCGACAAGCATGGCGGACATCGACGGCGGATACGCCGTGGATGAAGACCTCAATGGCAGTACCGATTACACATTTGGCAGGCCGGACTTCAATTTCGGGCAGTTCCGTTCAAACATGGTGATCCGGTGGGAATACATCCCGGGCTCCACAGTATTTCTTGTCTGGACCAGGGAACGCAATGGAGCGTTTTATGACAATGATCCAAATCACCGTCACTACTCTTTACATTTCACCGAAAAGGGCCACAACATTTTCCTGTTGAAATTCACCTATCGTTTTGTCTTATGATCGACTGACGCTCCCTTCGCGGCTTAATCGATTCGTGCTGGCAATAATTCCTTCAGGAACGTTGATGGTCTTGTTGGCTTGCGCCGTTGACCAGGCCATCACTCAAATTCTTTGAGACCAACGGCACAGCGTTTCGCCGATTTACTTATAAAGGAATCACACCCATGAACTGAATGCCGGCTTTCAATATTCTGTGCAGCGGTCGGTTGCTATTCGCTGCCACCGGGTCAGAATCAGTGAGAACGCACCACGCCGGAAAAATCGCCCGACCGCTTCAGCTGCGCAATTTGCCTGGCGTCATGTCCGTAAATGTCCTCCCGGAAA
>DASPNN010000010.1:0-4276 GCA_035626495.1 Chryseosolibacter sp. | reverse complement strand
CCTGAATAAGGTGAATCTGAGCTCGGCATTGAGAAGCTGAGGTCGCCAACGGGTAAGAATTGCACGCTTCATTGAGACAGTTAATAAGATTTCAACAAGTAATCCATGGCGTTAAAAAAGTAACCTCTGCATCCTCAATTTTTCTATCGAATAGTTGTGTCAGTTTAAATCCAATTCATATCCTATAAAGTCCAATAAACAATCGCATGCTTCCGTAAAACATATCTTTACCCGCATAAATCAATCTAAATATGAAAGGAAAGCTTTATGCATTGTGGTTCATGCCTTTCGCAGTACTGCAAATTGTTTATGGACAAGATATCCAGGAACCAAACTGGATCACAAACGGGCCGGTGTTTGCTGTCACTCAAAACAGCACTAATGTTTATGTTGGTGGATATTTCAATTTGGTTGGACGACCAACTGGTAATGGTGTATTATATAATAGCGCCACAGGCGAGCCGATCGTCAGCGGAAATTATCCAGACGGAATTATTTCTTCATCGGCATCAGATGGACAAGGTGGCTTCTTCATTGCCGGTACCAATAGTAATTGGAATCACCAACCGAGCTTTAGCAAAGTGGGTACCCAAATCCGCGATGGCCTTGCCCACATTCTTCCGGACGGCGAAGTATCAAGCACATTTAATCCAGTACTAGCATTTGGGAGATCTGGAAAAATTGTGCTGGCGGCGACCACAGACCGTGTCATTGTCGGAACAAAAGGAATTCATCCTGTTACCAAAACACAGATTTTAAAAATTTATTGTTTGGGCTTCGACGGCTCTATTCAATGGGAAAGAAATATGACCGGCGGTGAAGCTCATTCAGCCGTTATCCACGAAGGAACTGTATATGTTGTTGGAAGGTTTACCGGAATAGAAGGTCAGTCAAGGCAGCGGGCCGCAGCAATCGACCTCGCGACCGGCAGCCTTTTGGCATGGAACACAGGATCGCGGATTCCCACACTCAACAGCTCTCTGCGACGGTCGATTTGGATCGGTGTTTCAGGAGATGAAGTATTCATACGGTATTTAACTCCTCCCGGCAATGGAGGACAACATCTTTTTTCCGCCGATCGGTTAACAGGCGCCCCGACCGGCTGGGGTACAGGGCATATCAACGGTGGTCCAATGATCGTTCACAACGGAAGAGTCTACTACACGTGGGGGAATACATTAAACATCATTGACGCTGTAACAAAAAATCCGCTTCCCGTCCCTTCAACCGTTGTTTACAATTCAACCATGAGTTCTCTTTCGGCAGAGGGTGAAAACATTTTCGTAGCTGGCCAGGGGTTTAACGACTCCAATGGCAATCCGATTGGCAGCGTGTTTGGCTTCAATGAAAATAGTCTCGAAGTTCAAATCATGAACACACAGATGTATCAGGCAATCGATTCATATCAAAGTAACTCAATTATGACGTTATCAGCAGGTGGCGGCCGGATGTTCATTGGCGGCGGCTTTCCAAGTATCGGCATGAGAAGGGTGACGAATTTATTCGGATATAATCGTCAATCCGAAGAGTGGATCGATTTTGCTCCAACACTCGACGGAGACGTTCAGAATCTTGAAGCATTTGAAAACAAGTTGTATGTCAATGGGTACTTCACCGAAATAGATGGCCAACCAAGAGCAGACGTCGCTTGCTTTGATCTTACTACCGGTCAGTTGACCCCCTGGCATATCAACGCTGTTGTAAATGATTTTGCACGATGGAATGACCGTTTGTACGTCGCTGGCGAAAATCCCGGGATGCGTGCTTATAATGGCGACACGGAACAGCCAATAGCATGGACCGCGCAAGCCCCCAATATAGCCGGAACCTGCACAGCAGATGACAACGGTGTTTACACTGCTGGAAGCGATGGTAATATTCACTTACTGGACCATAATACGGGTGACGCACTGCATCCGCCAGTTCCGTATGGTGGCTACCAGATAGCCGGAATGGTTACTTCGAATAATCGCTTATTTGTGGCTGGTGAATTTAATTCGCTCGGATCCGGCGCCAACGTGGTTGAAGACAAATACTTTGGAGTGATCGATCTGGACACGGGCTTGCCGATCGAATCAAATATTACGATATCGCCTGACGCGGATTGGGCTGCACCGATAGCCATTAGCTCAGATCGGGGATCCGTATACATTGGCGGCCAATTTCAACGCGTCAACGGGTTTTCGCGAAACAAAACCGCCGCCATCAATGCGGAAACGCTTCAACCCACGGACTGGACCATTCCCATCGAAAGCGATCTTGACAACTGGTCATTCCCTGTCAGTTCGATTTCAGCGTTCGAAGATGGCGTCTACATCTCCGGGCATTTTAGCCGGGCAAAAAGCTCTCCGGCAAAGAACCTGACTGTCTCATCACCAGATCGCTCGAACGTTGTATCAGGTACTGTATTTCTTGACAACAACGGAAACGGAACACAGGATGCTGGTGAGCCCGGGATTCCCAATATCCTGATGGAAGTTCGGCCGGGAAATCTCTTTTATCCGACGGATGCCAATGGACACTACACGCTGTACACGGGTATCGGAAATTACTCGATTGAACCTGTGCATCCAACGTATGCCCTATCGATGACTCCTGGAACGATCGACGTATCGTTCGGCGACTACCTGATGAACTCACAAAACAATAATTTCGCTGTCGTTCCATATCCGTCGTTGACTAACGATCAAATCGAGATCATCTCAGATCGTGCTCCGCGGCCTGGATTTGAATATGAATACTCGGTCAGCTATCGCAATGGAGGAACTTTGAGCAGCAGCGGCGTTGTAAGTGTAACAGTTGATCCAAGGCTGCTGATCGAAAGCACAGTACCTCCTGCATCGAATACAAATGGAAATATTCTCGAGTGGTCATATATAAACTTGGCACCCGGCACGAGCGCTCATATTACAATCAATGCCCGGGTACCCGCACCGACCATTGCTGGAAGTTTACTCGGCGAACATATTATAACAACCGCAGCCATTGCTCCTGCCGTCGCTGATAACGATGAATCCAACAATGTCGCGTCCCTTGATGAAGTTGTTGTCGGATCGGTAGACCCCAACGATAAACTCGTGACACCCCAAGGATACGGACCCAACGGATATATTGATGAGGACACCGATCGTCTGACTTATACCATTCGGTTCCAGAACGTAGGTACGGCGCCGGCGGAAAATATTTTCCTGCAAGACCAGTTCGATCTCAATCTTGATGTGAGCACGTTCTCCGTTGTGGAATCGAGTCATCCGAACTTCAATTTCTATATTGAGAATAGAATCCTTCACGTCAGCTATCTAAATATCAATCTCGAGGACTCCGTTTCCAACGAGCCTGCGAGTCACGGGTTTTTCACTTTCTCCATCGGTTTAAACCATGGCCTGGCAAGAGGAACGGTGATCCAGAATTCGGCCTCCATTGTATTCGATTACAACCTGCCACTCGCAACCAATACGGTGACTAACACTTTACGAAATCCGCCGTATCCGGTGATGATATTTACAGGACAGGCAGAAGCTTCCCTTGGTGACGAAATATCATTGCCTGTTATGGTCAATCGTTTTGAAAATGTTCTTGGCGGTCAATTCTCCGTATCATGGGACCCAGCAGTGATTACCTTCGAAGATGTGGAGGCCTTCACTCTGCCTGGACTTACTGTCAATTCATTTGGGCTTGACCATACAGCCGACGGCTATCTTACTTTTGCATGGAATGACCCGGGTATTCAAACGCAAACGCTTTCAGACAGTACAGCAATCTTCTCCATCCGGTTCACCCTTACCGGAAATCCAGGGGCCGAAAGCCTGGTAAGCATTTCCCAATTTCCAACAACTATTGAATTCGTCGGTGAGAATTATATTGTGATGGAATCCGAACGTGCGGATGGACGCATCGTCATCAACAATGAGATTGACATCGTGGGACAAGTGAGATATCCCAACGGTGAAGCAGTTCAGAACGTTACCATCGATATTTCCGGTTCCGGTTCTGCAACTACGACTACTGATGCAACCGGTTCGTATGAACTCAGAGTCGAGCCTCCGAATGCTCAGGCAACCTACACGCTGACGCCTGTAAAAAACGACGACCCGGATCTCCTCAATGGCATCGATGTGCAAGATGTGGCCATTGTGCGAAGACATATTCTTCAAACTGAACTTCTGACATCACCTTACGCCATCATCGCAGCCGACGTGAGCGACAATCAGATCATAAGCATTCAGGACATTCTGATCCTTCAGGCGGTTATTCTTGGAGTAGAAACGAATTATCC
>DASPNN010000009.1:0-3951 GCA_035626495.1 Chryseosolibacter sp. | reverse complement strand
GCCCAGGTATTTTTGTACGTAGATAATCGCGCGGCGATTCGGAAGCACCATGGTGACATCGTCGAGCTCACGCTGGTGCGTGTGCCAGATTTTTTCTGATATTTCTTCCAGGAACGGTTTCATATTTAGAATCCCAAAGTGAGCTGGTCCTTGCTCGGCGTTTTCTTCAACAGGCGCGGTTTACCTTCCATTTTTACTTCAACCACGGCTTTGTCACGCAAGTATAGAAGGTACCCTTTTACATCGGTGTAGTTCATTTTTCGCAACAATTCCATATATCCGCTAACCTGTTGGTGGTCGGATCTGTCGGGGGTGCCGGTCTTGAAGTCGATCACGATGGCGGATGCTTCATTGAGCAGAAGCCGGTCGATGCGGCTCTGCTGTCCACCGGGTTTAATAATGGGAATTTCAGTCCGCACGTTCCAACCCGTGGAAAACCATGATGCAACCTGGGCTATCGATAGCAGGTCACTGAGTTCCTTGTGGATCAGCTCGCCCTCGCCCGATTCAATCAAGCCATCGCCGATTACTTCTTGAAGTACTTTGGATATTTCACCGGCCACCCTCAACCGCGACAGCACGGCGTGCATCTGAACTCCATAGTTGACCTTCTTGCGTCTGTCGGATGTGTCTGCGTCGAAATATTCAACGGCCTGTTGCCGGATGACGAGTTTGTCTTGCCAGGGTGAAACTTTGTATTCTTCGAGTTCTATACCTTCCCGGAGATCCGCCGTGGTTGAAGGTGCTATCTGCCAATCGCCCGAAGACCATCTGAGCAGTGACTCGTCCCAGCTACCCCCAAGGTGCTCATTCTGTGTTACGCTTTGATGTAAAAGCCCTGCAACGGAGTCCCTGGCGCCCTTTACGTCGGGGGCCGGTGCGGTGATAATCATTCCGTGTATCGCGCGCGTCGTGGCAACGTAGAGCAGGTTAAGATTGTCGAGGTAAGTTTTGCTTTTTTCCTCCTGGTAGAATGAGTCGAAAAAAGTGTCCGCCAGACTTTTCGAATATTTAACCGGAAGATATCCGGCGTCTTTGAATGGCGGCAAATCGGAATTTACCCACAGGTTCGGAGCCTGCCAGTTTTCGTGGTCGAGGGACCAGGCGCAAAATGGCACAATAACATAGGGAAATTGGAGCCCTTTCGACTTATGTATCGTCAGTATCTGAACCGCCTCAACCTGGCCTGATATCGTGACAGATCGCTTGTGCCTGTTATCCTTCCACCATTCTAGAAATGCTCCAAGGTCGTTACGTTCCCGGTTGCAAAACTCGAGAATGATGTCCTGAAACGCCTGGATATAAACCAACTCGCCCTTGATGCTGCCGAGCCGGAATATACGAATCAGTGTTTCGGTCAGCTCGATCAGCGACAATTTTCGCAGCGCCACTTTTTCGCGCGTGAATGCCGCAGGTAAATTGCTTTCGTAGATCGCCTGGTTTGCAACTGTGAAAACCTCTGACAATACCCGGTCCGGTTCATGGATCCTTGCATACTCGAAACCCAATTGCGCGCGGGCGATCGCATCGTCGGGATTCAGCAGGTATTGCATGGCACCGAGCAAGAGATTGACCGCAGACGCGCCATCGATCCGCAGTGACTCGTTTGACACAACGTCGTACCGGCAGCCCGGCCTGGCTCGGTCGGAGTTTTTATAGTCCAGCAGGTAAGTGGCGATTTGCTGTCCTTCGTCGTTCTTCCGGACAAGAATGGCGATGTCTTTTAGCGCGACCCTATGTTCTTGCAGCCTTTCCAGCCACGCGGGAATCATTTCAAGCGCGAGTTCTTTCCATGATTTGGGGCCGGCCTCCCGCCCGACCGGTTCTTTTTCTGGTTCGGTTTTCTCGTCACGGATGAACTGTACATGGACAAAACCAGCCGTAGTCTTCGAAATTCTTTGGGCAACGTCTGTATATGCGGCCAATGCAGATGGGCTGCCCGTTGCAGCGGCCACGTTTTTTGAGGCCGTGAGGAATAACTGATTATTGAACTTTACCACGGCGGAGGAGCTGCGATAGTTGCTGTCGAGCTCTCTGATGGCGGTACGCTCGGGACCGATAACTGGAATGACCCCATCCTGCAACAGCCCGAGGTCGCCGCCCCTCCAGCGGTATATGGCCTGCTTGACGTCGCCAACGACCAGGCTATGGTACCCTTGATCGAGACTGTTGACGATCAACGGCTGGAAATTTTTCCATTGCATTCCCGAAGTATCCTGGAATTCGTCGATGAGGTAATTCTTGTAGAAGGACCCGACTTTCTCGTAGATAAAAGGGGTGTCGCTGTCGCGAATAACGCCATTGAGGAACTTCGGCGCGTCGGCGAGCAGCATGAGGTTGTTTTCGTCCTTATATTCCTTGAGTTTGCGCGAGATGTCGGAAATCAGGCCAAAGACGTACAGGTTCTTTAGCGCTACTTCGGCTGACAGCGCTTTCATAAATCCGGCATCGTAGATGTCAACGATCGTTTTCAGAATTGGAACGAGTTGATCCGCGGCAGCGCGCTGAATCGCGTTCTTGTGCGGCGAATTTTTTGCGGGCCATTTTTCCGGGTCTGTGAAATGTCCGCGGATCCGTTTACCGGGACTTTCCATCCTGGACACATTTCTTTCGTAAGCGAACAGTTTGAAAAAAGTGAAAAGCCCGGAGTTTCTTCCAAAACTGAAATCATCAGCCCTCCATCCGTTTGCGTCGATGATGTGCAGGGCCTTCTGGGCTGGGGTTGAAACGCCCCGCAAGAAGTGCGTTTTAACTTTCCACAGCTGTTCTTTCAAATTACGGAAAAACTGCTTTTCCGCGGTCACGCGATTCACGTTTTCCTCTATCGCCTTGAATTCTTCACGGAAAATTTCTTTCGCAAATTCGATGAGGCTGAATCGTACGTCCCACGCCCGCTCGTTTTCGAGATTTTCCTTTGCGAACTCCACGACCCAATCTGTAAGCTCTTTGTCATTGCCCAGTTCATCGATCAGGTCGTCGATGACTTCGCGCAGCACTGTGTCGTGCTCGACTTCAAGCCGGTAATCTCCCACGAGTCCGGCTTCACGTGTGAAGGCTCGGATCACTTTTTGAAAAAATGCATCGATCGTGCTGATCGAGAATTGCGAATAATCGTGAAGAATGGCTGCTTGCGTTTCCTGGGCTCGTTGCAAGAAAGTTTGATCATCAAGATTGAGCTCGGTTTTCAACTCTGCTGCAAGGTCGTTAGGCCTTTCATTTGCAAATGCATCCAGGTAGGCGAGAATCCTGTCCTTCATTTCCTGTGATGCTTTGTTTGTGAATGTAACCGCCAGTATGTGTTTGAAGTAATTGGCGCGAAATGTCAATGCCAAACGCAGATATTCTTTAGCAAGCGTACGGGTTTTGCCGCTTCCGGCTGAGCTTCGGTATATAGCAAACGTGTTGGTCAATGGGGTAAATGAAGGCAAGTTTAACAAGGTTTTCTGACAATGTGTGGCAGCGCCCAAGCGGCTGTCATTTTTTTTCCGGTTTATTTGTTTTCGTCCGCGCGATTGGAGAGGATTCCCGTGAGAAATCGCGTTAATTGATTAACTTTGATGTTGCTTTTAAATCCCAAATTATGAGATATGTCAGGCATTTCCTCCTAGCATTTTTAGTCGTCATTGTTGCTACGGCCGCTGTGGCGCAAAACCGCAAGTTGGATAAACGTTTATCGAAGATCGATTTAGCTTACAACACTGGTAATTATCCCAAGGCGTTAAAGCATCTTAAGAAGTTTAAGAGCGGAGCCATTAAACTTGGTGTCAGCAATTACATGGTTGACTACTATGTGCGTGAAGCGCGGCTGAATCTGGCCTCCGGTATTTTGGCGGGTTTTGAGGAGAGTTTGACAAACGCATTGTCCATCAGTGAAAAAGCATTCGGACCTACGAGTTCGAGCTTTGCAAATACACTGATTGATGTGGCCGATTTGTACAATGAATATGGTAA
>DASPNN010000008.1:0-20529 GCA_035626495.1 Chryseosolibacter sp. | reverse complement strand
TGGGAGACAATGCTACCGCAGCGAACCGGATCAACGCCGTCAGAACCCGCGCCGCAATCCCAGGCCAGGAAGCTGCCATGCAGATCACTGCTGCCGATGTAACGATTGATCTCATTCTGGACGAACGCGCCCGTGAATTTGTCGGCGAATACAAACGCTGGCCAGACCTGAAGCGCACCGGGAAATTGATCGAGCGTACGTTGTTGCACAACAACCTGGCAAAAATGCAGAACGCCCTCGATGAAATTCATTTGCTGCGCCCGATTCCTCAGTCGGTAATCGATCGCGACTCTGGGGACTTTCCGCAAAATCCCGGGTATTGATGTGAGGATCGACACGTCCAGTAGATAGTCAGTTGGTTGAACGGACCCTCTTTGTTAAAATCGCACCTGCCTTGAATCATATTCAGGCAGGTGTTGATTAACCACCTTGTTCGCAATGCAACGACCTTTGAAACGCAAAATCCCAAGCAATAATTTTGTTTAAGAACATATGATATTGAAAGTCTGTCAGCGATTACTAGTTGTTGTTCAATGCACGTTGATTCCGTCAGCATTGGTGGCCCAGGAAAAAGGCCCTTTCGTTATCGCATCCCCTCAAGCCTCTTCCGCCTTAGCCGTTAATGAAAACGAAGAGCAGGTAGTTCATATCGCAGCCGGTTTGTTTGCAGCTGATGTGTATGATATTACCGGTATATCTCTTCCGCTAAGATCAGCAGACACTGATTCATACGAGATAAAGGTCGGAACATTAGGTGTTAGTTCACTTTTTGACCAGGAGTGTAAAAAGGCCGGAATTGACATCGATAAATTGGTCTCTGCGTGGGAGGCATTTGCCGTGAAAACAGTGATCGATCCCGTCGGCAAAAATGTTTTGCTGATCGCCGGCAGCAATGCGAGAGGTACTGCGTATGGCTTGATGGAATTAAGTCGCAGGATCGGCGTTTCACCCTGGCGCTGGTGGGCGGATGTCACGCCCGGAAAAAAGAGATCGATTGAGCTGCCGGTGGATCTTTTTATCCAGGAGGGTCCAAAAGTAAAGTACCGTGGAATTTTTCTCAACGACGAAGACTGGGGCCTGCAACCCTGGGCGGCAAAAACTTTTGAGCCTGAAACCGGGGACATCGGCCCCAAAACATACGCCAAAATATTTGAGCTTTTGCTACGGCTCAAGGCCAATACAATATGGCCTGCGATGCATCCTTCGACCAAGGCGTTTTATACGATTCCCGGTAACAAGGAAATGGCCGCAAAGTATCAGATTTTCATCGGGACTTCCCACGCTGAGCCTATGCTCAGAAACAATGTCGGTGAATGGGACAGGAAAACGTTTGGTGAGTTTGACTACTCAACAAACAGGGAAGTAGTGAAGAACTATTGGCAAAAAAGAATTGAAGCATTGGCGCCCGAAGACAAGTACATTGTTACCCTCGGCATGCGCGGTATCCATGACTCGGGAATGCAAGGCAACTTTACTCCGGAACAGAAAGTGGAAATGCTGGAAACCATTATCAGCGATCAAAGAAAGATGCTGACAAATGTGTTGAAAAAGAATATCACCGATATACCACAGGCATTCATCCCCTATAAAGAGGTTCTGGAGATTTACAGTGATGGCGCCCGGATCCCGGAAGATGTCACCCTGGTCTGGGCAGACGACAACCATGGATACATTCGTCAGGTATCAAATATGGAAGAACGTAAACGTTCGGGAGGCGCAGGTGTCTATTATCACATCTCCTACTGGGGGCGTCCACATGATTTCCTGTGGATTGAATCTATTCCGGTATCCCTGATCTGGCAGGAGATGCACAAAGCCTACGTTACTGGCGCAAAAGACATCTGGATTGCCAATGTCGGTGATATCAAACCAATAGAGGTCGGCATGAACTTCTTCCTGGACATGGCATGGAATCCGGATCAGTTCACACCCGACAATCTAATGTCATACTATACGCGGTTCGCGGCGGAACAATTTGGGAACGCCCACGCCAAAGAAATTGGGGAAACACTCGCGCAATATTTTCAACTCGGTTTTTCACGCAAGCCAGAACACATGGGATGGACCGGAGTTTATCCCAACACTCCGATACAAGATCCGGAGTTGTCACTGTTCACCAACGGTGATGAAGTGCAGCAGCGGATCGATGCATACACCAGGCTGGAACAGCAGGTGACAATCCTGCAAAAAAAATTACCCGAAAATCTGAAAGATGCCTTTTATCAATTGGTCGGTTACAAAGTATTGGCTGCATCCAATATGAATAAGAAACTTTTGTATGCATACAAGAGTCGTGTTTATGCCGGACAAGGGCGAGTCAGTGCAAATTTGTATGCAGAAAAAGCCGCGCGAGCTTTTGAGAGAATAAAGGAAATTACCGATGACTATAACCGGCAAAACAATGGAAAGTGGGCGCACATGATGAGTTTTAATCCGCGACGACTACCGGTTTACGGCATGCCCGAAGTTGGCCACGTTGAGCCCGTCAAAAAAACTGGCGGAGGTGTGATTCCCGAGGGTGCTGCACAACCTGTTCAGCCCGGACGCGTTGCCTCATTGCCAGTATTTCTTTCATGCACTGCAAGACGATATTTCATAGACGTATTTAACGCAGGCCAGGAACCGGTAAAATGGAGCGCCAAACCAAAAGACCCATGGATACAACTTTCATCCACAAGCGGTGAGACTGCCACTGAAGAGCGTGTCTGGGCTTCCGTAGACTGGTCATTAATCTCCGGTAATAAACCCCGAACATCATCCATCACAATCACAGTGGGGAATTCGACTTACGACGTTCATGTAAGGGCTGAACGATCGGATTTACCCCTCGGCAAGCAATTGTTTGTCGAAGAAAACGGTGTCGTTGCGATAGAAGCAGAACACGGCCTTGAATTACAGAATACGACGGATCGCGAATGGAAAAAAGTCCAGGGGTTGGGACGGGAAAATGACGCGGTGGGGGCTTTTCCGTTGAATGCAAGCCCGATCGATCCATCGACGGAAGGTGGGCCGGCTTTGCAGTATGAATTTGTTACGCGGACTGTTGGCGAGGCGACCTTGCGATTTTATTGTTTACCCTCTCAACCGATCAATGGTGACTACAGGCTCAGGTTCGCCGTGAGTATTGACGGTGGAGCGCCTGTAACCGTTGATGCAGCTTTGAAAGAAGTCATGGATGAGTATAATATGGAGTGGCAAACGAATGTCCTTCGTGCCGCGAACATCAAACAAGTTAAACTAACCATAACCCAGGCCGGAACACACCTGCTGAAAATTACAATGATTGACCCCGGCGTGGTATTGGATAAAATTGAAGTAGTGCTCAATCAAGGGGAAAAGCTGAATTCATATTTCGGATCCCCGGAAACGAAAGTCAACACGCAGCAACCAAACTGAGTGATTGTTAAACTTAATGTTAATAGCAATTGCAGGGCAGGTCGGGGAACGGAGATATTCGATATGACAAGTAGGAAGGAACCGACGATATATGATCTCGCAAAGCGTCTCAACGTATCGAGCTCTACAATCAGCCGAGCGTTGAGCAACCATGACTGCGTCAGCAAAAAAACCAGGAAAAGGGTAGTCGAGCTTGCCGAAGAGCTGGGCTACACGAAGAACAACTTTGCGTCTCAGCTAAGAAGCGGAAAGACACACACAATCGGCGTAATTACCCACAATCTTAACAGTGCCTTCATTACCTCCATCCTTACCGGAATAGAAAAAGTAGCGTCCGAGTCACAATACAATATTATTATTAGACATTCTTCTGACTCAAACGAAAAGGAAATTGCCAATGCGGATATTCTTTTTCGCAAACGTGTCGATGGGCTGATCGTTTCCCTGGCATCCGATACGACAACGATAAGTCATTATAATCAATTCGTTGAAAGGGGAGTACCGGTTGTTTTTTTTGATCGTGTCCAAATGGATGCGCCTGGCGTCAGGGTTGTGATCGACAATAAGACCGCTGGTTATAAAGCGGCCAAACACCTTATTGGGCAAGGATGCAAACGGATCATGCATGTCACGGGGAATCTTTCAAAGAATGTCTATGTCGACAGATTACAGGGACTGAGGAATGCCCTAGCGGAACATGATCTGCCATTCGAATCCACGCAACTTGTCGTGAACGATCTTAACGAACAGTCAGGAATAGCAGTGGCCGAACAAATCCTGAACATGGAAGTCAAACCCGATGGCCTTTTCATTGTCGGCGACTTATGTGCTTCCCTCTGCATGCAACATCTGAAGACGAACGGGATTGGAATACCGCAGGATATCGCCATCGTGGGATTTAACAATGACGTCGTCAGCAGAATTGTCGAACCCAAGTTGACTACGATCAACTACTCCGGAAGGGAAATGGGTGAAGTAGCGGCGACAAACCTGATTAGTAAATTAAATGGAGGCGTTCCTGCCGACTTGAACTATACAATTGTCCTTGCGTCCGGTTTGATCGTCAGGGATTCGTCCCTCAGGCACCGCATGAAACTATGACCGGTATACCGTTAAAGTTTGAACTGTGAAGGAAAATCATAAAATGAAATTCATATATACCTCGATTCTACTCGCTGTAAATGCCGTCAGCATGGCCCAGGGCCCACGGGAGAAAAACAATTTTGACTTTGATTGGAAGTTCTTGCTTGGCGACACCACCGGTGCGGAAGTTCCCAAATTTGATGACAGCAACTGGCAGATGGTTCACTTGCCACACGATTGGAGTATAAAACAACCTGTATCTAAGAAAAATGCCGGTAGAAATTGGATGGAAGGTGCCATGGGCTATCTACCGGGAGGCATCGGGTGGTATCGCAAAAGCTTTTCAGTCCCTAAGAATTATGAAAACAAAAAAGTAGTCATTCAATTTGACGGAGTGTATCATCAAAGCGATGTGTATATCAACGGGAAGCACTTGGGTTTTCATCCTTACGGTTACACCACGTTTGAATATGACCTCACGCCACACTTAAGCTATGGCATGACGAATACGATTGCCGTGCGCGTCGATCATAGTAACAGTCCGTCTTCTAGGTGGTATTCCGGGTCGGGAATCTACCGGCATGTTTGGCTCAAAGTTATCAACCCGGTCCATGTTGCTACATGGGGTACCTATATCACCACGCCGGAGATTTCAGAGCAGGAAGCTAAGGTGAACGTCTCTACCACCATCGGGAATGCTACGGAAAAACCGGTTGACGTTTTCGTGCAAAACCAGATTGTCGACAACCGGGGAAACAAGATTACGTCACAAAATTCTAAGTTGCAGGTAGCAGGATTGGGCCAGCAAACGCTGGCGCAGTCTTTAACTCTTCCGAAGCCGCAGCTTTGGTCCCTTGAACGGCCTTACCTCTACACAATGGTCACGACGGTGAAACTAAACGGGAAGACGGTCGATGAATATCAAACTACTTTTGGCGTCAGGGACATACGCTTCAATGCGGATCACGGCTTTTTTCTCAATGGCAAAAATATTAAGATGAAGGGGATGAATCTTCATCCCGACGCGGGATCTTTGGGAACCGCTGTACCCGACCGGTCTTACCTGCGCCGGCTTCAAATCCTTAAAGCGTATGGTGTAAATGCCATCCGCTGCTCACACAATCCACCTACCTCGGAGTTCCTTGACATGTGCGACAGTCTCGGCTTTTTGGTGATCGATGAAGCATTTGATAAATGGAAAGGAATGTACTATTCCAAGTATTTTGACGAGTGGTGGAAGCGCGACATGGACGCCATGGTATTGCGGGATCGCAATCATCCTTCGATTGTTTTGTGGAGTATAGGAAACGAAACAGGCGAACAGCACGACAAAACCGACGAAGGCGGAAAGCGGGCCGCGATGCTCAGGGATTATGTCCACCAGCTGGAACCTACCCGGCTTGTGACCGCTGCACTTCAACCTTCGAAGTCACGGCAGTACAACCTGAACGGTTTTGCAAACGCATTGGACGTGGTAGGATATAATTACCAGGAGCAATGGTTGCTGGACGAAAGAAAAAAATATCCCAACCGGATTATGTACATTTCTGAGGCTTATCCTTATTATCGCGGAAAAGGTTCCGAGTACAAGGCGTTCTACCCGGTCAATCCGTGGTATGATGTCGCAAATAACGATTTTGTTTTCGGCCAGTTTATTTGGGCAGGTGTCGACTACTTGGGAGAAAGCAGTGGATGGCCCAGCACAGGCTGGGTCACTTCGCCTTTTGATGTGTGCATGTTTGAAAAACCTTCGGCTGCCTTTCACCGCTCCGTTTGGAATGACGAGCCCATGGTGAGAATCGCTGTCGCCGATCAGTCATTGGATATTGATCCCGGAAAGGCTCATTGGAGTTGGCCCTTTCTGGCTGAGCACTGGACTTTTCCGCAATACGAAGGCCACGTTATACGCGTACACACCACGACCAATTGCGATAGTGTAGAGTTGTCGGTGAATAACACATCGCTGGGGACCCGCAAAACTTCCGAGTTTCCAAACAATACAATTGAATGGGATGTTCCTTATGCGAAAGGCAAAATTTTTGCAAAAGGATACAAGGAAGGAAAGGAGTCCGCAAACTATGAACTGAAAACTGCGGGAGAGCCTGCACAAATTTTCCTCTCTGCCGATCGGGAACTGATTGCCGCTGATGGACAGGATCTGTCGCACATTGCCGTCAACCTTGTTGACGCCGCGGGAGTTGTCGTTCCGAATGCTGACCGGCAGATCACCGTGGAAGTAATTGGTAGTGGAAAACTATTGGGCCTTGACACGGGAGATCTGAGGCGAAATTCGTTCTCGGGGAATTCGATCCGGACGTATTTTGGGAAGGCCCTGATCACGGTTCAATCAAGTCGTTCAAAAGGCAGCATAAAAGTCCTTGTAAAATCCTCCGGTGTCCCTGACGCATCCATGCAAATAGCGTCGTATTGATGTTTAATAATGACAGAAAAATTAGCCTTACCCCATCACGCCCGTATGAAAATCGTACTGACAGTTTTAGTTCTTTTGCTGCTGGGAAGTAAATCCCAGGATACAATTACATTGCACTTGATTGGTGATAGCACCTGCGCAGCAAAGCCGGACAATAAGCGGCCGGAAACGGGCTGGGGAGAAAAGTTTGAAAACTTCTTTCATGAAAATATTGAGGTGCGCAATCACGCCGTTAACGGCCGCAGTACACGCACATTTATCGAAGAGCACCGTTGGGATTCTGTTATTTCCAATCTGCGCGCGGGTGATTATGTCTTCATTCAGTTCGGACACAACGACGAAGTGCCAACCAAAAAGAGTTATACGCCTCCCGATGATTTCAAATCCAATTTAAGACGCTTCATAGCCGAGACGAAAGCTAAGCAAGCTACACCGGTACTGCTCACGCCAGTAAGCAGAAGACGTTTTGATGAGCAGGATAATTTCTTTGATACCCACGGAGAGTATGGGGCTTATGTCAGACAGGTAGCTGAAGAGACCGGTGTCGCATTTATCGATATGCAGGTTATAAGCATGGTGATGCTCGTGCGGTATGGAAAAAAGGAATCGACAAAACTTTTTTTACACTGTCGCGAAGGTGAATGCCCGAACTACCCCGGTGGAATTGTTGACGATACGCATTTCAGTGATTTTGGCGCGACCGTCATGGCCGAAGCAGTGGCAAAGGCAATTGCGGATTTCGATATTCCATTAAAGGATCATTTAAAGCCTTGACAGGAAGACGACTGTTGATCCGTGACCTTGGCGCGTCAGGTGCATACTGCGTTTTTCCATCGGATCGAAAAGACTTTCACGACTTCGTTTTCTGCAACTCTATACCAGGCTACCTTCGAACAGACAACCCTTTTGCATACTTACAGTCTAGGCTCATTCATACCGCAGCGTTTGAACCGGATTTTTCGTCGCCATCCGCAGTGAGAAATATGCCAACGTGACTACAACAATAGCGACAGACCCCAGCAGGATCAACAGGAAGATCATGGGCGTTAGCTCAATGTGGTAGGCAAAACCTTGAAGCCACTTCTGCGCCCATAGGTAGGCCACGGGCCAGACGATTACGTTTGCTCCAATGATCAGGGGAAGGAACTCACGGTTTTGCAGGTTGGCAATGTGCACCAGTCGGGCGCCAAACACTTTTCGTATACCGACTTCTTTCGATCTCCGTTCCGCCATGAAGGCAGACAGGCCAAATAAACCCAGGCATGAAATGAAGATCGAAAGTATGGCCAAAATGTTGAAGATCTTGCTGATTTTTATCTCAGTCGTGTAAAGATCGTTCAGGCTGCTGTCCAGAAATAAAAAGTCGAGGGGCTTGTCGGGATTAAAGGCGGCCCATTTTTTTCGAAGCAGCTCTACCGATGCAGAGGGGCTGCCTGCGTTGAAGGCGACCGAGAGATAATCCGCATAGTAAGGATGCTTATTGATGTAAAGTACGAGCGGCTCGATGTTGTTGTGGAGTGACTGAAAGTGAAAATCCTTCACCACGCTGATCACTTTTCCTTTGCGTACAACCGCTCCGTTGATGTAGACGGTGATCTGGAAGCCTTTTCCAATGGCGTCAGTCCATCCAAATCTTTTGACGGCAGTCTCATTCAGGATGAAGGCTTCGGCCTGGTCGGTAGGGACATCCGTGGAAAAATTTCGACCGTCGACGAGCTTGAGGTCGTAAGCCGGAATAAAACCTTCGTCCACACCGAGAGACTTGATATTTACAGGTTTTTGATCCGGGCTCCCTTCCGCCACGGCGTCAATGCCATAAAAATTTCCGCCTCCCGGGATTGTCGAGCTCAGCCCCGCCTGAGACACGACACTTTCCTGAAGCAGATCATTTTTCAATACCGCGTAATTCATTTGCGCATCGCGGTCCGAGAGCCGCAATACAATCATGTGCGACTCTTTGAAGCCGAGGTCCTTTTCGATCATGAAGTCGACTTGTCGCATGACAATGTATGTCCCCGTGATCAGGAAACAGGAGATCAAAAATTGAAATGTGACCAGCCCTTTCCGGAGCGAAGCTGACCTGTCGCGTGACAGCTTGCCTTTTAGGGTGTGTGACGGATTGAATGCCGACAAATAAAACGCGGGATAGAACCCCGCAATGAGCGATAGCGCCATCAGGAAGACTCCGGCAGTCACTGCCGTTTCCGGATTGACCAGATCGACCAGCGAAAGTTCTTTGCCAATGATTTCCGTTAAGACGATCCTGAGTGATAATTCCGCTATAAGAACTCCGGTGATAAATGAAATCAGACAATACAGGAAAGATTCCGACAGGAATTGTCCGATGAGCTGGCTCTTTCTCCCGCCCAATACCTTACGCATGCCAACCTCACGGGCGCGCCGGACAGACTTGGCGGTGCTCATGTTCATGAAGTTGATGCAGGCCACGATCAGGAGAAAAATTCCCGCCAGGATGTATATGCGAATGTACTGGTAGTTGGAGTTTGCTTCCCATTCGTATTCAAGCCGTGAATGCAGATGAATTTCTGTAAGCGGTTGGACCGCATAAGAGCGTTTTTCGGCGACAACTTCCGCCGGCTGTGACCTGCTGGCTATGCTGTGAATCGATTTTTGCAATTCAAGCTTGTCTACAGGGGTCATCATCTCCATATATAAGTAGAGTGGAGGATAGTGCCAGTTGTCATACCAGGGCATGAATTGTTCCAGCGAACTAATGGACGCCATGAAGTCCAGCGAAAAATGCGAGTTCTGCGGAAAATCATGTATGACAGCGGTTACATGAAAATCGAATTTCCGCGAGTCGTTCTCAAAGATGATCGTTTTGCCAACGGCTCGTTCCGGCTGATCGAAATACTTGATTGCCATGGATCGTGTAATCACGATGTCGAAGGGCGCATCCAATGCGTGTTCCAGAGACCCGGCCAACGGGGGAAAGGTAAATGTGTCGAAGAATGTGGAATCGACGAAACCGAATCGGTTCTCTTTGAAGATCCTGTCTGGGCCAACGCTGACAAAACAATTGTAGAAGGACGAGTACGGCAAAATTCTCACGACATTTTTCACACCCGGGAGGTTGCTTGCAAGGATGGGAGCCATCGGAGAATGGTTCATCGCTGAATTTACCAGCTGCGCGTCGTCCGGTAATTGCTCGGTAATGCGGTAAATTGAGTCGGCATTCTTATGAAATCGGTCATAGCTTTTTTCAAAAACGATGTACGTGTAAATGACAATGGCGCATGTTATGCCGATGCATAAGCCGGCCAGGTTGAGAAACACGTATAGCTTGTCCTTGGAAAAATTCCTGAGGGCGACAATCATGTAATTGCGAAACATCATCGTGTGGTTTGTGTCGGGAATGAGTGCCGAGGCTTTCGCAAGCCGGACGAAACTTATGCCCTCTACGATATAGTAGAGTTTGGCCTTCCAGCGCGGCGTATTTGCCGCGAGCCGGCGCTGATATTTTTCATCCAGGTCGCCGACGGCTGCTTCGTAGAGCCGGGGCTCGAGCAGGTAATCCAGCAAATGGTCGATCCACTTTGGCGGTCTCATCGGTACTTCAGGTCAAACGCCGCTTTTGGTATTGAGCTCCACAGCTCGGCTCTTAGTTCGCGGGCCGTGGCAAGTGCTTTTTGACCCGACTTCGTCACCCGGAAGAGAAGCTTGCGCCTTCCGCCGCGTTCGGACGTGGCACCATCAAGCCGCGAGTCAAGAAAACCTTTTTGTTCAAGACGATGGAGGGCAACATGAATTGTGCTCAAGGTGGCGCTGCGCTTGCATCTGCGTTCCAGCTCTTCCTGTATGGCGACGCCATAGGCTTCGTCGAACAACACTCCGACTGTCAGCAACACAAGCTCCTCGAACTCGCCGAGATTTGTTCCTTTCATGTAGTGAAGCTAAGTATTTGTTTCGTATTTGTCAAATTTGTGAGTCAGAAATGACTGGTCTCGTTGGCCGGCGCCGACTGGGTCCTGGCCCGCGCGGATGAGTTCCCTGCGGGGGCGAATCTTGGCCAGTTTTACCGTAGGCGCGAGGTTACGAACCAATCATTTTGAGTAACCGGAGAATTTGAGTTGCAGAGGAACACAAGGCCCGGAGTCACTTCCATATTGCAGACCGTCCGCAAACGCGCAAGCCTCCCAGGAGAGTTTCTCCGTTGTAACAACATGAAAAGCGGCATGTTGGAGCCGCAACTTTTTCCCGGAGCCTTCGAAACGTCACCCGAAGTACCTAAAATCCCGCTGGAATCCAGGGAAAACTATTCACCCCTCCCGAATTACCGAAACACCACTCCTGTTTGAAAGGGGCATTAAACAAATTGGTTTGGCCTAAATCAATTGTTTAAACCTAACCTTGATCAAATGCAAACGAAAATTTTCAGCTCTGGGTAAGTGGGATTCCAACACACCTTACATCAATCCCTAATCCAATTATTTACCCAAAAACTTAAATTATGTACAGAGAAACTCTACAAAAGATCCTGCTCAAATGGACCCGCACGGTCCTGGTTGCGTCTTTGCTGACGCCATTCAGTTCCTTTGCGAACGCATTGTTCCAGGAAGCAATTGTCCAGGGAACGGTTCGCTCAGCCGATGACGGCGCACCGTTGCCTGGTGTGAACGTCCTGGTCGAAGGAACTACCGCCGGCACCACGACAGACGCCAGTGGGCAGTATACGATCAGTGTATCCGACAAGAACGCCATACTTGTGTTCTCGTTTATCGGATACGTCACGCAAAAAATTGCGGTTAACAATCAGGGGACGATCGACATTTCACTTGGTCCGGACATCCAGCAGCTGTCGGAGGTTATCGTGGTTGGATACGGCGTGCAAAAGCGTTCCGACGTGACCGGATCGGTGGCGTCGGTTCCGAAGGAACGCCTGTCTAACTTACCCGTCACAAACTTGATGCACGCTATTCAGGGAACTACGGCAGGGTTGAATATCATTCAGAATTCATCGGTTCCCGGAAGCTCGGGAACGATGAGAATCCGAGGGATCAATTCCATCAATGCCAACACGAGTCCATTCATCGTGCTCGACGGTGTACCATTTTTCGGTGTGACCAACGACATCAACCCGAATGATATCGAGTCTATCGAAATCCTCAAAGACGCTTCCGCGGTAGCCATTTATGGAACCCGCGGATCGAATGGAGTGATTCTCATCACCACCAAGCGTGGTGCTGTGGGCAAACCCCATGTCAGCTACAATGGATACGCGGGGGTGGAAGGGATGGCTCATGTGCTCACACCCATGAATCCGGATGCCTACGTACAAAAATATGAGGACTATCTGATCGCCAATAACCTGACACAAACGCAGATTCTCCCGAACACCTTCGAGGTAAACAATTACAATGCAGGCCTTACAACCGACTGGCTGGACGTCGCTACCCAACCGGGTCGCATTCAGGACCACAATGTCAGCCTGAATGGTGGCACGGACAACACCAAATACTACGTCGGTGTCGGCTATCTCAACCAGAAGGGTGTCGTCAAAGGATATCAGTTCAAGCGGATAAACTTCAGAACGAATCTCGACGTTACGGCGACCGATTTCCTCAAGCTTGGAACATCCGTTTTCTTCACAAATAAGAACACCGATGGCGGCCGTGTCAACCTGTTGAACGCAACGGCGATGAGCCCTTACTCGCAGCCTTATACCAGCACCGGTCAATACGAGATCTACCCGATGTTTCCAGAGCTGCTGTTTTCCAATCCTCTCATCGGATTGTCCGTCGACCGTCTTGATCGGGGCAACAACCTGACCAGCGGAGCTTACGCGGAGGTCACGCCCGGATTCCTGAAAGGATTCAAGTACCGCCTGCAGGGTTCTTACGTTCTGGAGTTTGGCCGTTTCTCCGAATATTCCGGCAGACAGGCCAATAACCTGTCCGGCAACGGGTATGTCTCAAACAGCGAGACTGGCAGCTGGGTGCTCGAGAATTTGTTTACCTATACAAAAAATTTCGACAGGCACCATGTGGATTTCACCGGATTGTACAGTGCCCAGAAGAACCGATACTTCACCTCCAATATTTCCGTGAATGGTTTTGTAAACGACGAATTGTCCTACAACAACCTGGCAGCAGGAACTTCGGGCTCATGGGGCTCATTCGCAAATTCTTATGCGCTTTTATCGCAGATGGCACGCGTGAATTACACCTTTGACGGAAGATACCTGTTTACGTTCACGGCGCGCCGCGATGGTTACTCGGCGTTTGGCGAGAAAGCGGACAAATACGCGGTCTTCCCCGTCGTCGCCCTCGGTTGGAATATTCACAATGAGAATTTCATCACAAATACCGACATCGTGAATCAATTGAAGTTGCGATTCTCTTATGGCAAGACCGGCAACCAGGCAATCAGCCCCAACCAGACGGCCACGACTGCAAGTACAACGACGCTCGCAATGAATGGCAGCCTGACAAATGGTGTGCTGCTCGGCAACCGGCTCGGGAATGAGGAGTTGAAGTGGGAAACCACATTGCAGTCAAACTTGGGTCTTGATTTCGCCGTCATCAAGAACAGGCTCGCGGGCACGATCGAAATTTTCAAATCGACAACCGAGGACATTCTGTTGCTCAGGAGTGTGCCGAACATTTCCGGATACACCCAAGTGTGGGATAATCTCGGAAAGCTCGAGAACAAGGGTGTGGAGGTCACGTTGCGGACCACCAACTTAGACGCCGGAGGCTTCAAATGGGAAACCAATCTCAACTTCTCGAGTTTCAGGAACAAGATCCTTGATCTGTATGGGGATAAGAGAGACGACATTGGCAATCGATGGTTTATTGGAAAACCCCTGCAGACAATTTACGATTATGAAATGGTTGGCGTATGGCAGGAGGGTGAAGGTACGGCCGGCTGGGATGCTTCCGCCAAACCCGGTGATCTGAAGTTCAAAGATCAGATAACCGTCGATAGCGATGGCGATGGTGTCCGGGATGCCACGGATGGCGTCATTAACGCCGATGACCGGATCGTGCTTGGAACACGGCTGCCCAAGTGGTATGGCGGTATCACCAACACGTTCCATTACCGGAATTTTCACCTCAATGTATTCATTCAAACTTCTCAGGGCTCTTTGAAAAACAACGTTGATAAGAGCTATGCGGATGAGCGCGGACGACGTAACATTCCCGCCGAGGTCGGGTATTGGACGCCGGAGAATAAAAGCAACGTATGGCCATCGCTCGCATACAACAATCAGCGTGGCTATGGCTATCCGTCTGACAACAGTTACGTTCGGATTAAAGACGTAACGCTGAGCTACTCGTTCCCGCAATCACTCATCAGCCGCGCACGGTTGAGCAACCTGACAGTGTACGTGGCTGGACGGAACCTGCGCACGTTCACAGAGTGGATCGGCTGGGATCCGGAAAATGATCACTCAGGCCGCGGCGGTGGAGACTGGACAAACAATTATCCGCTTGTACGCACGTATTCTTTTGGTGTAAACGTTACGCTTTGATCATCACCCTAAAAAATCAAAAGATGAAAAAATATATTATCGCTACACTCCTTGTTTGCACAGGTTGGTTAGCCATCACGTCGTGTGATGAATCATTCCTCGACGAGCAGATATACTCGTCGCTTGCGCCGGAGACTTTGTCGGATTCTCTGGGCTTTGAAGCTGCCGTCACAGGTTTGCACAGACACTTCAGCTCCTTTCACACATATGCCGACCAGCAAGGATGGCTGAGTGTGTGGCAGGTTGGGACCGACATCGTCTGGGCCGTTCAGCCGCAGGGCATTGAGGTGCCCTTTTTCAGGTACGAACAGCTTTCTTCGACGAGCGGTGCCGCGTCGTTTTCATGGACATGGGCGTATACGCTCATAAAAAATGCCAATGCCATCATCGCCAGCGCCGAAGACCCGGCGATCGGGGGCATGACACAGGCCAACAAGGACGCGATCAACGCTGAGGCCCGATTCTTCCGCGCATACGCGTACAATTTTCTGGTGACTATCTTTGGCGGAGTACCGCTCGTGACAGAACCGATTACAGCCCCGAAGACAGATTTTGTCCGGGCGTCGGTTGACGACATCAATGCCGTCATCGAAGCGGATCTTCTGTTCGCGGCAGCAAATCTTCCCGATATCGACAATGTGAAAAAGAAAAGCGGAAAACCGATGTTCGGCCGCGCCAATAAAGCAATGGCTCAGCAGCTTCTTGCTGAAGCTTACCTGAGGATGGGTCGCCCAGCGGAGGCGGAGGCCCAGTGTATGGCGATCATCAGCAGTGGCAAGTTTAACCTGAGGACGACGCGGTACGGCGTGCGCGCATCACAGCCGGGAGACGCTTTTTCGGATATGTTCATCATGGGAAATATGCGCAGGGGCCAGGGCAATACTGAAGCGATCTGGGTGTTTGAGATCGAAAACCCTACAGATCTTCCAGGTGCTATTGGCGGAAATCCCCAACAACGCAGAGTCTGGGGCGCAGGCTACCACGGGGTGACTGGTGGCGGTATGCTTCCCGCAGACAGCCTCGGTGGACGTGGAATATCGCGCATGCGACTGAACAACTTCGTGCTCTACGGGCTGTACCCCGCGGGCGACATGCGGAATTCGAAATACAACATCCGCAGAAAATTCTGGTATAATGATCCGAACAATGCAAAATACAGACAGCCGGTTGTTCCGGTCGCCGCCGACACCCTGTTCAGAATTCACCCATACACGCTCAAATGGGGGCAATTCGATTCGCGCGATGCCTTCGGCTTCGGAATGTGGAAAGACCTGATGCTGATGCGACTGGGGGAGACCTACCTCCTCCTTGCGGAAGCGCAGTTTAAGCAAGGCAAGCCCGGCGACGCTGCGAACAGTATCAACATGCTCCGGACTCGGGCAAACGCGCCGCAGGTCACCGCCGGTGACATCACTCTGGATTTTATTTTGGACGAGCGCGTCCGTGAACTGATCGGTGAAGAAAACCGGCGAATGACCTTGGTACGGACTGGTACGCTGCTCGATCGGGTGGCCAGCCGGAATGCGACCGCGCCCAATGCAGCCACGATGATTACAGGCCTGACTTCAACGCATTTACTTTTTCCCATTCCGCAATCCGAGATCGATCTGAATAAAGATGCGGAACTGGAACAAAACACAGGATATTAATTGACTGGTTTGGGTTCTGAGCTCGGCACTTTGTGCTGAGCTCTTTTTTCGCCTGCCATCACCTCACAGGTGGCGTTGAAACAAGAAAATGCATTTCGCGGATCGTTTTCCTTTTTATTTGGACTATCCGCTTTTTAAACATTTAAAATGGTAAGACGAAATTTTTTAAAAGGCCTTTCGCTGCTGGGCGCGGTTCCTTATACCGGCACGCAGCAGAGTGTGGAACAACGTGTAGGCGTCAACGACGATCCGAGGAAATATTGGGTCGAAATGTTGTCGCGCATTGTTTCACCAGTGCTGGAAGCCCAGGCTGCCGGCAAACTTCATGACCTTATGCCCGTCGAAGCAGTGCATGGAGAATCCGATAAGCGAAAGAAAGTCACACACCTGGAAGCGCTGGGCCGTACGCTGGCCGGACTTGCCCCATGGCTCGAATTGTCGGAACAAAATCCCGCCGAAGACGCATTAAAAGAAAAATTTCGCCGATTGGCACGGGCCGCCATCGAGAACGCCGTAACTCCCACGTCGAAAGGGTATATGAATTTTAAGGAAGGTGCGCAACCGCTTGTTGACGCCGCGTTCCTTGCGCATGCCCTGCTTCGGGCACCCAGGCAACTTTGGCAAAACCTTGACGCCTCGACACAAGCTCATCTGATTCAGGCATTGCGATCCACACGGGCCATCAAACCATACTACAGCAATTGGCTTTTGTTTACTGCCATGGTTGAGGCTGCCCTGCTTCGCTTTTCAAATGACTATGATCCGGTCCGGGTCGACTACGCGGTCCGCGAACATATGTTATGGTATAAAGGCGACGGCGTTTATGGAGATGGCCCGGACTTTCATTTTGACTATTACAATAGCTTTGTTATTCAGCCGATGCTGCTCGATGTGGTGGCAGGGGTGGCGGCAAACAGCTTGGAAATGCAGGAGCTTGCCCGTCTGGTCACTCGACGCGCGCAACGTTACGCCGACATCCAGGAACGAATGATTTCACCGGAAGGAACGTTTCCCCCTATCGGGCGGTCGCTGGCATACCGGTGCGGAGCATTTCAACTACTTGCCCAAATGGCGCTGCAAAAAAAGTTGCCTGCGCACATACAACCTGCGCAAGTCCGGGGTGGTCTCACGGCCGTGATCAAGACAACAATGGATGCCCCCGGAACATTCGACAAAAACGGATGGCTCACGATCGGACTTTGCGGACACCAGCCCAACATCGGCGAACATTATATTTCCACCGGTAGCCTGTATCTGTGCACCGTAGCTTTTCTGCCGCTCGGGCTGCCCCGCGTTGATGAGTTCTGGTCAGCCCCGCCGGAAGACTGGACCAGTCGCCGGGCGTTCGGGGGACGGGATTTCGGAATCGACAAAGCCCTGTAATCCGCGGCCTAGGATTTTCGCGGGTTAATGACGAACTTATAGTGACTGTGTCGATTTCTTTTTAGCGAGATTGTTTTACCAAATGGGAAGTAAAATGAAGATGTTGGCGCTCTTGCCGCTGATCGCGTTTTCTCTGACGCGTGGCATACCGGCAACGGCTCAGGACGACCTAAACCGGATCGTAAAAAAATACAGCATTCAGGATGGGTTGTCGCAGGCGGTTGTCAATAGCATTACGCAGGACCACAAGGGGCTCATGTGGTTTGCAACAGACGAGGGGCTGAACCGCTTTGATGGATATTCATTCACCACATTCCGTTTTGATGTCGACGGTGACGACCAGTTTCATGACAGCTTTGTTCAGAAAGTGTTCAGGGATTCGCGCGACCGCCTTTGGGTCTCGTCGCGGAAAGGCTTGTACAAACTCGACCTCTCTACGCAGAGACTTAACGCTTTTGTCAATACATCGCCGGGCGCCGGCAACGATGTCAGTTACATGGCCGAAGGATCCGACGGTAAGCTTTGGATCGCCTGGTACTGGCGCGGAGTGGGCGCGTTTGACCCGGTCTCATTGACCTATGACACCGTCAAGGTCGGGCCACTTACCAGTGCCGCTACCATCACAGTATTCGAAGACAGTTATGGATTTCTCTGGGTAGGTTCACAGGACAAAGGCCTCGATGTATTTCGCATTAAAAATGGTGTGGTGACCGGGCGACAGGAAAACCTGTCGGTGAGTGAGATCCTGCCATCCAAATATGTGAAGTGCGTGACCGAGGATCACCTTGGCAATATCTGGATCGGCACAACGAGAGGCCTGGTGGTGTACTTGCGTCGCGAGAATCGTTTTCACGTGTTCGGACCTTTCAACGGAATTCCGGCTGGAATCGGTGTTTTTTCGTTGATGGAGGACAGCAAGAAAAAGCTATGGCTGGGAACCCACGGACATGGTTTATATACGATCGATCTTCAGAATGTTCGCGGTGCGCGACCCGAGGAACTGGCGGCACACCAAATTCCGGCCCTGGACCAGCATGATATTTCCCGCCATACAATACGAACAATTTTTGAGGACCGCGATAAGAACATTTGGTTGGGCACCCATGGGGACGGGATCTATATGATCAGCAATAAGGAAAAAAACTTCCGGAAGTTTGCGACAAAAAAATTCTTTCGCTCAGCAGAAAGTTATGTTCCCTATTACGGGTTGTGCAATGACGACGAAGGATTCATATGGGTCGGGACGGATTCAGAGGGAATTTATAAACTGACAACCAATGGCGAGCGCGTGCGGCATTATACAGCCGACGGCAAAAAAGGCAGCATTGGCGACAATATGGTGATGAGCGCCCTGCAGGATAGTGAGGGCCGCCTGTGGTTCGGAACTTACTCGCAAGGCGTGTTTCTCTATGACAAGCGCTCGGATAAGTTCATACATTTCCCGCATGCGCCAACCGATAAGCAGGTTCCATTGGGGAACAGGGTGCCCGTGATGTTTGAAGACTCGAAAAAGAACATATGGGTAAGCGCGACCCGCGGAGGATTGTGTGTGATCGATAAAGCCAATCGCAACTTTAAGCTGAATACGACTGCACGCCAATTTGCCGACCTCGATGTGCGCGCCATGGCCGAAGATCAGGACGGTGGCTTCTGGGTAGGCTGCTATGGTGGAGGCCTTGTGCACTTCGATCCGGTCACACTGAAATTTACAACGGTATCCGATGGTGTGGGAACTGAGAACCTGCTTAAAAGTAACGTCGTTCACGCGCTTGCGATCGACAAGGACAATGTGCTTTGGATTGGTACCGGCGGAGGTGGATTGAGCGCCTACGATATAACAGACAAAACCGTGACTCGGTTTTCCGAAAAAGAAGGCCTGATCAACAATACCGTTTTCGGCCTCCAGATCGATGAGGAGGGCAATGTGTGGTGCAGCACAATTAAAGGGATTTCAAAACTCGACGTCAGGTCACGAAAGTTTTTTAACTATACTTCCGAAGATGGCCTTCAGGCAGGACAGTTCACACCCGGCTCGTCCTGGTATAACCGTGAACAGGGCTACATGTGTTTCGGCGGAGCGTTCGGAATGAATTTGTTTTACCCGGCGAAAATCACTTACGACAATACAGTCCCTGAAGTCAGGATCTCCGCCTTCCACCTCTTTAACAAACCCGTCAAGGTTGGTGGTGACGGGGAGGACGATGTACTCGACAAAGTCATTGACGAGACTGAGCGCATCACGCTCAACCACGACCAGGCTTCGTTTACGTTCCAATTCATGGCGTTGAATTTCAGTTATCCGGAAAAGAACAAATACGCCTACAAGCTTGAAGGCCTCGACACCGAGTGGATTTATTCCGGCAATCACCGCACCGCCTCCTATCGATATGTTGATCCCGGCCACTATGAGTTCAAAGTCAAGAGTGCGGGACAAAATGGAGAATGGCCCGAAACATATGCGAGTGTTCAAGTTGAGGTCCTTCAGCCATTTTGGAAAACGCCGCTCGCGTTCCTGTTCTATATTGTCATGATCGCGTCCGCATCGTATGGGCTATACGCCATTAGGAAGAAGGAGAATTACCTTCGCCGGCGCCTGAAGATTGAAAAAGAGCAGCGCAAACGGGAACGTCAGATCGTCCAGGAAAAACTCGGTTTTTTTACAGAGGTTTCCCACGAATTCAGAACACCCTTGACCCTGATGATTGGTCCGCTGGAGGAAATGCTATCGAAGGAGGGCGGTTACACGCCCGCCGGGAAAAAGCTCAAGCTGGTGTATAAGAATGCCTACAAACTTCTGCACCTGATCAATAAGCTGCTGGACTATCGCAAGATCGAGAGTGGCAACATGGTGCTGCGTGTCAAGGAAGCAGACGTCGTCGCCTTTACGGAAGAGGTTTTTCTGAATTTCCGGGAGCTGGCGTTGCGTAAGAATATTCGTTTCGAGTTTAAGGCAGAAGAGCCTGCAATACGGACATGGTTTGACCGCGAAAAGCTGGAAATGGTCTTGAATAATGTCATCTCGAACTCGTTCAAGTACATCGGCAACGGCAACTCGATCAAAATCACAGTACGCCGCATAGACGCCGATGGTG
>DASPNN010000007.1:0-2337 GCA_035626495.1 Chryseosolibacter sp. | reverse complement strand
CTGTTCATACCTACAATGACGGCGACCTGATCGTGTCCAACATCGAAGGCGAATGCGCAATCACCAATTACAATGGCGAGATCACGGCTCTTAATATTTCAGGCTCGGTTGTGGCAACCACCTATAACGGGGAGATCAAAGTGACCTTTGACAAAGTGACGCCGGATACCCCGATGTCGTTCTCAACCTACAATGGAGACATCGATATCACAATGCCGTCAACCGTAAAGGCGTCATTCAAGATGAAGACCGAACAAGGTGATATTTACACCGGATTCGAAATGAAGGTCGTAAACTCCGGCGTCGTTCCGGTCAAGGACAGCAAGGACGGAAGACTTTCGATCAAAATCGACGAGTGGAAACGGGGTGACGTGAATGGGGGCGGGCCTGAGATCAGCATGAAGACCTATAATGGTGATATCCTTGTTCGCAAGAAGTAATCCTCCCGCAAAAAAAAAATCGAATAGGGCCGCTGAAAATGCGGCTTTATTTTTTTTTAACCCCCCTGTAAATGATCTCGCGGTGAAGGCCGAAGGTAAATAGCTTTTGATCGTCAAAAGAATTAACAAAAGTGTCCTCCACGGGCTCCAATCCCGAGCGCCGGATCCGGTCGCTGTAATCTTTGCCAAATTTTCTGACATGGTCATCCTGGCCGAAAGCCGTCTCCCTGCCTTTTGGGTCCGTGATCGACTTATCCTCAAATGTAGTTTCGGGTACCGGGTGAAAAAAAGGAACCTGTAGTATGGCAAAGCCTCCGGGCCTTAGCACCCTGGCAATTTCGCCCATCGCCTGCAGGTCATTGTCAACATGTTCAAGTACGTGGTTGCAGAGCACCACATCGAAAGAACCATCAGGGAACGGAATACGGTGAATATCCATCTTCACTTTGGCGAGGGGTGATTCGATGTCGGCGGTGATGTAGCCGCTGCCATGGATCTTTTCGAATCGTTTTATGAAACACGCTTCCGGCGCCACATGAAGAATGCGTTTTTTGCTTTGGAAAAAATCCGTCCGGTCTTTGAGATACAGCCAGATCAGCCGGTGTCGTTCCAGTGACATGCAACCGGGGCAAAGCGCGTTGGGGCGCGGATTGATCCGTCCGTAAGGCAAAAACTTCCTGAAACTTTTCCGGCAAACCGGGCATGTTACCCTGCTGCCCATGTAAGCGATCCCCAGGATTTTCAACCCGATTCCGGCCACCCGCTGCAGGTATTTGCGGGGGATGTTCCGGATAAGAAAAGCAATCAGTTTCTTCATTTTGCGCAAAGATAATCGCATTTTCGAATCGTCTGGAGACCTCTGATTACGGCCGATTCGGCCATTCGCGCGGTTTTAATGAAAAATTGAGCATTGTTAAAACTATTTAACAAACCAGTCCATCATAGTATTAGAAACGCCGGAAATCCTTCAAAATAAGCGTTATGAGAACCGAAAATTGTGGTTATGCATGCTGAAACTCTACTGGATATCGCGATGATGCATTCAGATGCCTTGATTACGAAAGCCAAGCAGGGGGATCAGAACGCCCAGGGGAAACTTGTTCAGCTGTGGTACAAGCGCATCTACAATTTCGGCTACAAGTTTTTCATCGATCACGACATGGCCATGGAAGTGTCGCAAAAGACTTTTATTTCCATGTGTAAGAACCTGGCGGGACTGCAGGACACAGCGAGGTTCAAATCCTGGCTTTACAAGATCGCAGTGAACTATTGCAGGGAAGAAGCAAGAAAAATGAAGGGCAGCAAATCACTATCCTTCGATGTGGTTTGGAACCGTGAAGCAGAGGACTCGCCAAGATGGGAAGGTTCATCGCAGCGTTTCGACAATCCGGAGCGACAGCTTCAGCAAACCGAACTGGCCGACCTGTTACAACAGGCTCTGCTGGAGTTGAATGATGAACAACGAGAGGTCGTGATCATGAAAGAGTACGAAGGTCTGAAATTCAGGGAAATCGCAGAGATCCTGAACATTTCGGAGAACACGGTGAAGTCAAGGATGTATTATGGATTGGACGGACTGCGAAAGATTTTAAATAAGAAGAACATCAACAAAGAATCAATAGGATATGAACTATAGACCTGACGAAAAGGAGTGGATGGCTTACCTCTATGGTGAGCTCGAAGGCGCTGACAAGGATATGTTTGAAAAATATCTTCTTGAACACCGTGAGGCGCGTGCGGAACTGGAAAAGTATAAGGGATTGCGCAAAGCGATGTCGCTGGTGGAGGATAAAGAAGTGATCGCCCCGCCAATCGTGGTTGGGGATACAAGGCAACGGTTTCTTTGGGATGCCCCGTATTTTAAGACCATTGTGAGCATCGCCGCCTCCGTGTTGTT
>DASPNN010000006.1:0-4785 GCA_035626495.1 Chryseosolibacter sp. | reverse complement strand
TTTGTCAATGTATTCGTGAATGTTGCGCGCTGAATTCACCGACACACCGTGCTCGACCGAACGGCCGCCATATAAGATTGCGACTTTTTTCTTTTTAGACATTCGTACTGAAGTTTGATGCAAAGATAACTGAAATGCAATTGGCTAAAAGTTTGGATGTGGGCTGCTGCAAAGCGTGGTTATTTTGTCACAAGGATACGCTCTCCAAAAAATGCACCATTGATTCCCAACCGGACAATATACACGCCGGACGGAAGATCCTCAGGCAATGGCAGATCAAATACCTGATTCAGGACATCAAACCACGTTATTTCAGCCATAAGTTTACCCATCGAATTGAGTACATGACACGTGACATGCTGTCTGCGACTCAAGTTGAAACCAACCTTAAGGTCACTGGCGCTCATCTCGGAAAGATCATATCCGAAAACCGTGTACGGGGCATCGAGTTCCACCGTCTCGCCTTCGTTCGTGAGAAAAAATTCAATATTGTCAAGGTAGAGGTTGTTTCCGTTTGCATTCCGTACTACAAACGCCACCCGCATTTCGCTTTCACGGGCGAACATTGAAAGATCGACCCGGTTCTCGAACCAGTCACTGCTGCTTTGTGGAGCCCAGCTGCCGGATGACGAAGGCCGGTCAGGTAGCGAGTAAGGCAATTGCTCGTAAGTGTTCCCACAGTTCTTTGACACCAGGATCCGCAGGTCTTCGATTCCGGCATTGCCCTGATGGTAAGCAACATCAAACTGCACAGAAGCCTCGTCCGCGCGCCGGAAGTCGAGCACAGGTGAAACGAGCCACGACTCGTCCCCGACGGTCGTGTTGTTGTAAGCGTTAAAGTATAGCGAAGTGAAGTTGTTTGTTGGGATCGTCTGCCATACCATCCCGTCATCGGGATTAACGATGGTCCACGATGCATCCATGGGCACATTGAAGTTTTGACGTAAGGGGATGCGATCGGTCTGCTGGTTGACAATCACTTTCTGCCGCAATGTGTTATTCAATGCATTGTCGTCGGCACCTCCATTAACTGACTCGGCGACGACGAAAAGTTCATTTTCTCCTGTGCCCAACGTTACCAACGGCAGCGTTATCTGCACTTGATTTCCGGGTTGAAGATTTATGGATGTAAGGGAAATCTGTTGGGGAGACAAAGGGTTAGTCCCGAACGACAGATCGATGCTGTTGATAGTCTCTGTCCCTGTATTTTGCAATGCCACGACCGGGGCCGTCTGGGCACGACACGTTACAACGGAGGGGCTAATCAACGTTTTGACATGGACATCGTTGAGCGGGTGGGTTACGACGCTGATATTGTCCAGGTAAAGATTATTTCCGAAGTTGTTGATTCCCACAAATGCGAGCTGAACGTGTGTCTCGCCAATGAATTGTTCGAGGTTGACAATTTCGCGGTCCCAGTCTTCGCCGCGTGTCGGCACAAAAAACGAGCGCGTGGGAGGCACGGTTGCGAGCTGGATCCCGGCGCTGTCGTAGATCACCGTTCCTTCAGAAATGGTTCCGCAGTTGGTGAGGGCTACCACCCTGAGGCGGTCACGGCTCAGGTCGTAACGCGCGTGGGCGATATCAAAAAACAATACAGCGGAGTTAACATCGCTCAGGTCAAAAACGGGGGTATACAGAATGTCCTGCTCGGCCTGATTTTGATCATAGTCGTAGAACCGCAGACGCAAAGCCGTATTATTACTATCCTGATTCGGAGCTTCGGCGATCTCCCAAGTGATCTGCTGATCCGGGTTGCTGACCCGCCAACCCGTTGACAGGGTGCCGAAGCTTTCGGTGAATGAGAGACCGATCGACGACGGGACGACCACTTCCTGTGTGCGGGCATTGTCGTTGCTTTGGGCATCGCCATCGGACACGCCGTTCGTCAGCAGGATGTCGAACGCGATGGTGTTTTCCCCTGTCGGTACCGTGGTTGAATTGAAGTCAAGGTTTGCCGAATCGCCAGGCTGCAGGTTGAGCGCGAAATCTTTTGTCTGGATGGTGTTGCCATTGAGTCTGAGCCTGATCCGCACGGAGGTAATGTCATTGGTGCCATAATTGCGTACCTGGATCGATGGCTGGATCCCGTTTGAGCATTGCGATACAGCGGGGCTTATTATTTTTCGTATACCCAGGTCGTTGGCAACCGGATCGGGTGGGTAAAGGCCGAGCGAAGTTAGCAGCGACATTCTTCTTGGACTGTTCTCAATGACGATTTTCATCCGCTCGATCTGCTCATGGGTGAACAGATTCATGCATGCGTCGTCGGTATAATCCTGAAAGTTCTGAATCATATTGGTCACGCCACAGGACGTGCGCGTGCCCGTGGGGCAGCCGGTTGTATACTTGCCCTGATTGGGCGTGTCATCGACATAGTCAGTGCCCGAACATTGATCATTGTCATCTCCCCAGATATGTCTGAGTCCGAAAAAATGTGAGATTTCGTGTGTGGCTGTCCTGCCCTTGCTGTACGCCGGATCCAGGTTGAAGTTGCCATCTTCCTCCGAGCCGAAAGATTTGTACCAAAGCACGACACCATCGGTAAGCCGGTTGTTCGACGAGTTTTCCAGGCCGGGCAGATCGGATACCGGGAATTGCGAGTAGCCCAGGAAATCAGTGATGTCGCAAACCCAGAGATTCATGTAGTCTTCGGCAGGCCAATAACTGAGTTCCTTGAGTTCGCTGTTATCGCCTGAGGTCCATTGCGCTTTCGAGCCCTGAACACGGACAATGCCCGTGGTGGCTCCACCTTCTGGTGTGCGCTTGGCCAGGACGAATTCTATGTCCATACTTCCAGCCACGGGAACAAAGAGCGGATCTGTATTTGACGCGTCCGGGTTTTCCCGCCGGAAGTCCTGGTTCAACACTTTGATCTGGGAGTGGACCTGCGCATCGGAGATGTTCGTACCGACACCCACAGGCTCGCCGTTGTGGATCACATGGACTACGACCGGAATCTTGTAAGGCTCGGCTTTTGTGCGACCACTGCGGCGCAAATCCTTGACGCGCGCGATCCATTGCTCAAAATCCTGTTCGGTTTGTACCCGTCGTTCCGACTGCAGCTTTTTGGTATATTGAACTGTTCCGCAACGGGTCTGGGCCGTTCCAATGAGGGGCATCGGGACCGTTAGTACAAATAAAAGGGCAACGTATATCGGGTTGAATCTCGACACTGAAACAGTTTCAAAAATATTGATCAGCTAAAGATAGTAAGAGTAACCTTTCGGGGGAATTTTTGTCTGCGAGCAGGGTAAATCAGCCGACCGGCGTCAGGTTAATGACCTCCACGCCTTTGATCTCGGGTACGTCACGCTTGATCGCCGCCTCGACCCCGGCCTTGAAGGTCATGCTCGACATCGTACACTGGCTGCAGGCACCGATAAATTCAAGCCGTACAACATGCTCTGGTGTGATGTCCATAACCTTAACGTTGCCACCGTCGGCCTTCAGGTACGGCCTGATGGTATCCAGCGATGATTCGATTTTGCGGACAAGCTCTTCAATGGATGAAACGGATGCGCTCATTTAGACTTTGAATTCAACCTTTTGTGTTTTTGTAAAGTTAGCATTTCTGATGGCAACTTGTCTGGCCAAGCCCGCGGCAAGCGACCGGAAGGCGTCCGCGGTCGGCCCCTCCTTCAAAACTGCTGGCAATCCGCTGTCGCCACTTTCACGAATGCCCTGGACCAGCGGAATTTGGCCCAGTAACGGAACATTATGCTTTTCAGATAAGTTCTTCCCGCCGTCTTTGCCAAAGATATGATATTTATGATCAGGGAATTCCTCCGGGATGAAATAAGCCATGTTTTCCACAACGCCAAGCACAGGCACATTGATCTGCGGTTGCTTGAACATTGCCAGCCCCTTGTTTGCATCGGCCAACGCGACCTTTTGTGGCGTGGTGACGATTACAGCGCCGGTCACGGGAACCGTCTGAACAAGGGTAAGGTGTATGTCGCTTGTCCCGGGCGGCAAATCGATGAGCAGATAATCCAGGTCACCCCAATCCGTGTCTGCGAAAAATTGCTTCAGGGCAGAGCTTGCCATCGGGCCACGCCACACGACGGCGCTATCCGGCGGCGCCAGAAAACCGATGGAGATCAGCTTGACACCATATTGCTCGATGGGAATAATCACATTTTTTCCATTGATCTGGCGAACCAGCGGCTGTTCATGCTCGCAATTGAACATCGTCGGTATGGACGGACCGTAGATATCAGCGTCAATAAGCCCGACTTTCGCGCCCGCCTGCGCAAGCGACACTGCCAGGTTCGTCGTAACCGTTGATTTTCCGACGCCGCCCTTGCCTGAAGCAATAGCGATGATGTTTTTGACACCTGGCAGTAACTGGGCACTGTCCCGTAATGTAGTAACCGATGATGTCATATGGATCAGAATCTCGGTGCCGGCCCCTGTAACTGCGCGGACAGCCTGTTCGCAATCCTGACGAATTTTTTCCTTCAGGGGACATGCCGGCGTGGTCAGCACGACTGTAAAACTGACTTTCTTGTCGCTTGTCTTCAGGTCCCGGATCATTCCCAGGCTTACCAGGTCGCGCTTCAGATCCGGGTCGTCAACCGTGGAAAGGGCCTTGAGAATGTCGGATTCGGAGAAATTCATGCTCATTTAACAAAAATCCTGGCGGAAAGGTCCAGGACGATCGCGCAATTTAACCCTAAACCGGCGTTCTTCCAGCATAAGGCCCTGTTTTGATTGACCCGCAGAAAGTGATTTCGGCCGGCATTCCAAACTAGGCTGGATGTGGTATCTTTACCCCCTGGA
>DASPNN010000005.1:0-6744 GCA_035626495.1 Chryseosolibacter sp. | reverse complement strand
CATCAGTATGTGAAAGCTAGGCGCAAACATATTGTTGAGCTTGTTCAGCGCGTGAAGCCTGTCATTGGGATACGGAATGCATTGAGCTTTTTTGATATTTCAGTCTCCACATTTCGTCAATGGTGTCTTGAGACTCAGGCTGAGTGTTTTCAATCAGCATTCGGGACATGCAACCGGATTTACCAAAACCAGCTTTCCCGGACCGAAGTTGTAAAGATGAAAGAGAAGCTGACAAGCCTGGATTTTCGATACTGGCCGGTTTCTTCGATCGCTTATTACGCTTTGCGTCATAACGTACTGCCCGTGTCCTTGAATACCTGGTATAAATATGCCAGAAAGCTTGGCATCTCGCGGACGAAAGCTTTATCGCGCCGGAAGAAGAATGCGCAGAGTGTTCGCGCTGTCAGGCCGCATGAAATATGGCACGCCGATGTCACCGAATTCACGACAGATGATGGAGTAAGAAATTACATTTACCTGGTAGCGGACAACTATTCCCGTAAAATCCTTACCTGGCTGGTAGCCCCTAAGGTAAAAGCGGACTTTCGACGGGTCACAATAGTGAATGCCCTAAGCGAACTAACGACTTCCACACCGGTAACGCTTATCACGGATTGCGGCCCCGAGAACAGTTTGGTGGAATTGATTCGTTCTGTACCCATGGAAATAAACCATCAGAAAGCGCTGCTTGATGTTCATTATTCCAATTCACTCATCGAAGCCCACAACAAGCTCCTTAAATACAACTATCTCTATAATATGACGGTCCGGGATCCCAATCATTTGAATGAAACTCTGCGATGGGTGATCGCGGATTACAATAACCGCCCCCATGTTTCACTTGATGGCCTCACTCCGAATGAGGCATGCGAAAATAAGCTCATTAACAAACAAGAACTGAGTCTTCACATCCAGCGGGCAACGAAGAAACGAAAGATCCTCAATCAAGTTGATCGCTGCGATCACTGCAAGGAGTGAATGGTACGCAAAGGCTTGTGAAAGCAAAATGTAAATCAGAGGATTTTTTTACATTTATACCATGTTCCTTAATTGGAACGTCGAAGTGTAAAATTATCGTGGGACTGCCGGCGTGGGACCGCGCTGTAAAATTATCATCGGACTGCCGTTTGTCGTCTTCTCAAAAAGAGCAAGTAGGCAGCAGTGCTGACCGCACCAGCAAAAAGTATGAAAACATGACTTGCTAGTTTGGAATTGTAACCAGCTAAATAACCCACCCCGGCTATGATTTGCGAGTTGATGATTTTTGAACGTTCTAGAAACTCTGCCCGATCTATATTGTATATGCTTGCATACAAATCCTCGGCTATTCGAATGTTCCTATACGTATTTTCCGTCATATTATCCGCCTCCTTTTTCACAACGTAAGCGGAGAATGAGACAGCGGTCAGAAAAATAGCCGCAATAATCAAAATCACCTTGGAAATATTTGTCATGTTTACTGTTTTTTCTCCTTATTTTACATTTGTGCCACGTTCCTTATTCGGAACGCTGAAGTGTAAAAATTATCGTTACACTGCAGGCGCGCAAACTTTCCAACCAGTTGAACCGATTTGATCACTGCCGGGGGTGCCGGCGCAAAGGCGGAGTCCAATCTCACTATTTAAATTTTTTTTATTGCTTACGCGCCGACACTGGTGCTTCTACGTAGTAGTAATGCTTGAACGGAATAACATCCATTGAATCTGGCGAGTTCTCGCTGTGGCTACTTTCAAAAATAACTCCGGTGATTTGGTTCCGGCCAATCGAGTCAGGCACGAATGACACCATCGCCGTTAAACTATCCACCTTTGGAAGCCTTGGATTTTTTTGAACAATTTGCGAATCTGATATATCACCTAAGACAACGTCGACCTTATCGAATTGCCGATTGCCTAACCTGATGTACGCGAGGTATTTCTCACCTAGCGCAATAGTATCTCTTGAAACGATAAAGATAGCCTTCTTCGTTAAGGGTGCGAAATCCCTGGTCCCGTCCGGATTATAGCTAAAGTAATCAAAGATCCTACCTGCAGAATCATAAGTCGTGACCTGTCTGAGAAATCCTTCTTCAGTAAAGTCCTTTGCCGTCAAACATGTACCATCTTTGTAGACACGGTCCTGTCTGATCTTTCCATTTTTGTAATAGATGACGCTCCGACCATTTCTTTTTCCCTTCGCATAGTAAGTCTTAGATTCTACCTCGCCCGTTTCGAAGTATTGAATGAACAAGCCATCACGCTTCCCGCCTTTTAGCGGGACTTCATGTCTCAATTTTCCGTTTTCGTGATACGAAACTTCCTGACGAGGTCTCTCATCATGACATGCTATTCCCAAGAAGCCAAAAACAAAAAATACGAACGAACTACTGTTTCTTTTCACCTTCTCGCGAAACTTGGTATGTCTTTTTCTTGCCATCTTTGTGCTTACCTTCAATGAAATAAATATTCTTAAACGTTGTAGTTGTATCGGGGTCAGTCGATTCCACGGTGTCAAACTTTGAACCGTGTTCCTTGTTAGGAACACCGAAGTATGAATTATCGTGGACTGGCTCCATTCATTCGAATTTTATTGAGTTAATTTTAGTGCCAGGTGGTAAGTTTTTTATCTGCGAATAAACCTGGCACTGAAGTTCCCAGTAAACTTCCATGTCAGTGACTTCATAATTATCTATTGTATCGGAACCATTCAAAAAAAGAGGAACCTTGTGCCCAATACACTCTCCATACCTTACTTCACTTATACCCATTGATGAAATGATGGTATCGAAATGTTTTCGGATAAGAAGGAGTCAAGGTCATCTACGAGATCCTTGTTATGGAATGAAATTAAATTCTGATTTAACTCCGATACTTCAGCTGTTGCAGGATCGAACATCAGAATCATGTCATTTTTTGATACATAGATTGCATACTGTCTTCCAACCCAATCATAACCGAATGGTATGATACGGCCGCTATGTTGTTCAAAATAATTTCCAATAATTCCTGACCAGTGCAAACTTGAGTCTGCATCGTGTATCTTATAGAGACCTCTTTTTATACGCTGTCTGCCACATTCTCCAAAAAGGTTTTTAATATCTGCATTCACTTTTGTGGTAAACGCATAATGGTTCTCAGGAGTGCGATTACCTTTTGGTTGGTTTATCTGTATAAATCTTTCGTACATCCTTCTATGGTACAAAATCATGGTCCAGTCGGTCTATCAATTGAAATATTTGAGATATCTGCTGGCATACCAAGACAGTCGACGAATGTTGACTCAATAACCTTATATCTAGAAAGTCGAGCTCCCCGGAAGTCACATTTCACGAATAGACAGTTGTTGATAGTTTCATCTCCCATATCAGCCTTAAAAAAACGACTATTTTCAAATTTGGAGGTTATGAATTCGGTCTTCATCATTTGGGATTTAATGAATGAACACGAAGAAAATGTGCATCCTTTAAACTTCGTAAGGTTTAAGTACATGTCCTCCAAATTGACGTCGCGAAAAATACAATTGACGAACTCGCTTCCATTCGCAATTAGGCCTGTCAAAGCGCACCCTATAAATTCAAATTCTGTAATTTTAGAATTGGCCATAAGATCCAACTCGAAGAATGTGCTAGGGGCGAGTCCGTTAAGGTAGTGCTGGTATGCAGAAACGAAGCTACCTATTTGGAGATTGTCTATTGTTTTCAAGGAGTCAAATCAGAGTTAACTTCAACAATTCGATTAAGTTGGGATTCGTCTAAATTCTCACCAAGCCATTTGCGCACGGCATTTAGCTCTTCAGTCGTCATCCAGGTGCAATCGAGAAGTACTTTTGCGTCCGTATCTACACCATTCTTTACCAATGCGTCTTTGACCGAATTTCCTGCCGGCTCAACCAAGTTGGATTCGATTGGTCCACCTAACATTTGCTATACGGACTCGCGAAGCGGAAAAATCTCCAACCAGTCGGACCCGCACTAGTAAAAAAAGTACTCATATTTCTTTACATCGTTCTCTCCGTAAATAGCCGAGTCGACTAGCCCCGTTCTTTTGGAGAGGTAATAGCGCCACCTGGGCGATCCACCAATATCAAATTGAGCCTTCTGCAATGTACTACCTTCGTACTCAAAGCGATAAGATTGAAGCAATTGGCCGCTCGACTTTGCATGAATGGCTTTCGATTTTAGGCGCGATTTGTCCGACGAATCGTAAGAGTACACAGTAAACCTATCGGCTTGTTCGTCAATCTCTTCACTTATCCGTCCCTGACTATCCAACTTGAATTTGACGACTTTATGATATTTTTTTGACACATCAGAAGCACTGTACGCCCATTTAAATGATTTTATTGGATACCATTCTTGGAGTATTAAACCATTATCAACTCTATATTCAACCAAGAAATGGGTGTAGAATTCACCTTTGATCAGCTCTCTTGTAATAAAATGGAGACTGTCAAATGCCCGAATGACGTCTCTCCCATGTGTTTTTTCACGGACGACATTGCCTTTTCGGTCAAACCAGATTGAGTCAGCTATTTGTGGGACGTCTGCATCATAGACCACGGCCATTTTCAATCGCTTGGATAGGAATGCCTGAGCCAATGGATCGGGAAATGGCGGCCTTACGGGCCTTTTCTCGCAACTTGCCAAGAACACAAATCCAAATGCTAACAAGAGAAGTACTTTGAAAAAATTCATAGTGGCTAATTTACATAGTTTCTGGGAGCGCCGGAGCCAATTGCATTCATCTTAGCATTCTCTTCTCTCTTCCTTTTGTTTTCTTGGTAGTTGTCTCGCGGAGATTTCGTGCCATAGCGAGCATTCATTGCATTTATGTATGCCGAATTCTCTTGGTCTATTATCCCGTCCACGCCCCCCGAGCGGAATGCTTTTATTAGGTTGTTACCGTTACTCATAACTCCGGAAGCGGTGTGCCCATCGTTATCGAGTTCCGCTTTCATAAAACTTGCGGCACTATGGCCGGCACCATGCAAAATCGAGAGCGCTGTGCCGGAATATGGATCAGGATTAGAATTAGTCGGATGCGTGCCGACATTGCCGGTTTTGTGATCAACCGCAACTCCTTTGGCCATATCATGCCGATCTGAAATTTCTGGATTGCTTGGATCATTTTGAGCTGCCCAGTCGGCGGTAAAATCTGCGAGGACGGTAGTTACATCGTCTGCCGCGCGGATTGTGGTTATCGATTGAACTTTCTCGTCGATTTTCTTGCGATCCTCTCCAATAACAACCCAATTGTCAGTTTTGTCTAAATTGCTGTCATCAAAATTATCGCCTTCAAAAATTTGTGCTCGAGTCGACAGGCCTAACTTTTCAAGAATCGCGTTTGTCGTTTTTACTATCTGTTGCGCTTTCTCTTTATCCATTCCATCAGCGACCAAAATGTAAATGATATTGTCCATTCCCGTTGGGTCAACAAACAGCATTGGATTGTTGAACGCATAATTATAAGGTGTCGTAATTTCGTACCTGGAGCTATGCGGGTCGATTGATGCCCAGCGGCCAAGATCGGGAGAATACATTCTTGCTCCAAAGTCTATCCATCCTAGGGCCAATTCGCTTTGCGATTCTTTTCCACCGAATGTAAATGAGTTCAACACTTCACCCGTCCTCGTTGAATTAAACGTCAATCCAAACGGATAGTAATCCTCCACCTGCTCGACACCCGTATGGTGTACCAATTTCAAATCATCAAAGTAAACATTCGTACGAACCGGCTGTTCGTTACTTAAGTAAATATAAAGATAACCCTTCTGCTGAATTTTTACATGTAGGGTAAGTAGCTCATGACCTCCCGTGGAATCGCCGATTTGCTCCGCATCCGTGCTGACCTGGTCAAAGCCAAAGTCTACGAGCTCGAAATTTTCATCGAATAGAATATAATTCAGGTATGCCCGCGGGGCGTCTCCATTCTCATAGGCCGGGATTCTTCCGATATACGGGCCGGCAGAAAAGATGTCATTAAAAGCATTGTAGGCTTGCTGGCCATCTATGTAGTTTGCTCCATTTGATTGCAGACCGAAAGCGGCGATAAGTGCCCCCAACACGTCGCTGGCATTACTTTCAGTGGACGGCGCTTCATATTTGGCGTACACTTCCAGGTCAATGACATCGCCGGGGTTCACGGCCAAACTTTTCGCGAGACCAACCCTTCCGGCAGAACCTCCATTGAGTAGCTGTGAGTAAGTATTGGTCGTACCTGGGTCGGTATGGTCGAATAGATTAAAATTGCTCCGGTTGTTATAGTTAAAGAATGAAGCGTTCGTCGAAGCCTCCATGTTGGCTGTGTATTCGTTTGTTGTCGTTTTCTCACTGAACGTCACCCGCACGTTACCCAGGTGATCTTTCAGGAAATACTGATACTCCCATGGCCTCGGTGCTCCAACTGTCGCATCCGGAAGTATCCGACCCTCTTCGTGGTTCACAAAACGCAACGTGTCGTTTTCATAGACGTACTCGCCACTATAATCCGTCACTTTTGCTGTCGTACCATAAACTTGTTGCCGAAGCTTGCGACCTGTTGCGTCATACGTGTAGGTAAGGTATTCGGTCAGTGATTTGTTAACCCTCTTTGGTAAATTCAGATAGTTATACTCGATCGAGGTCAGTCCCTTGTTGTCGTCGCGGGTCATGTTGCCGTTGTCGTCGTACAAGTATTCGTCACCGATGGTGTTGCCAAATCGGAATGTTTTTTCCGTCAGTTCCTTAAATCCTTCTTCGCCGGTGTTGTCGGGAGTACCGTCATTGAC
>DASPNN010000004.1:0-3393 GCA_035626495.1 Chryseosolibacter sp. | reverse complement strand
CTTCGCCTGCGAAATACTTTGCGATGAGTTCGGGGTTGTCCATGATAAATTAAAATTTCTCTCTCCTGAAGGTATACCGGACAAAGTCTTCCGGCACATCACCCTGCTCCGTGAGCTCAAGCTCGGTTTGGGAGATCTTTGTCACCGTCCATTCAACTGTATACTGTTTCTCGCCGCCATCGTATACGTAATCAATTTTCAATATATTTTTTTCCGCATCAAAGGATTGGTTGAATTTTTCATAGTAGCCATCCCAGTCTTTATCGAAACAGTCGCCTTTAAATGCGAGCATCACTTTGTCACGGTCAAAAATCCAGAACTCCTGATAGTTTGGGCATTCTGTCGGATTGAGGAGGTCCTCGTCTCCTTCTTTCCGGAATTCGCCATCCCAGTATGCGTATTCGTAGCGGGTCACCCGCCATGAATCGCCGAGGACAGTGCCATCGATGACAATCGGGTCTTGCTTTGCGCTATTTAGAAAATCATGGATCTCGGTAATGCCTGAGGGATTCGCATCCGGTTCATCGCATTGAACGAATGAGACGAAAACAGCGACAAGCAACATCCATTTCAAAAACGTTTGCATAATTTTTTGTTTAAGGGTGAATAACGATTCGTACGGGCCCTGTATGCTTATAACAGGGATACCCCCCAACCACCCTCAAGCGTGTTTAAATTTTTTTTCAGGAATTTTTTTCCAGGTAGTCGCGGACCTTCGCGAGCGCAATACCCATTTGGCGTTCGACCGTTTTGACCGAAAGGTTCAGATGGGTTGCAATTTCGTTGTAGGTCATTTCCTCCTCCCTGCTGAGAAGGAATATCTCTTTGCAACGGTCGGGAAGAGTTTCGATCGCGCGCGCAATGACAACTCGCAGTTCATTCTCCTCCACGCCAGGATCGGTCACCGACGTCTCCGGGATTTTTTCCTCGGACAAAAACCTTTTGTGGCTTTGAATGAAGTTCAGGGAACGGTTGTAAACTGAGACGTACAAATATGCCTTCACCGACTGAAGCTGGTGAAAGTTTTGTTTGGTCCACAGGTCTACGAATACTTGCTGGACCACATCCCGGGCCCCTTCTTTATCGCGGATTATATGAAAAGCTGCACGACACAAATTGTTATAATGTGTTTCATAAAGCACACGAAAGTCGTTTTGCAGCTTTAAACCGTCCATCGCCGTGAAGATAGTATGCCGCTACAACAACGCAATGATGCGCAATTGCGGTACCCATACTCTGTGCTGAAATTTAAACGATGCAGACGTCTGTGTACTACCTGCGAAATTAGAAATTCGAAATTAGCAGCTTGATAAAAAGGAACTGGCTTTCAAATTCTGAATCCGGTGCTCCGATGGGTGACAGGCACCGGACCGGCGTTCCTTTCTCAAACATTGGCAACCGACGCGGCTTTTAACTGGACGGGACCGGTGCAGACTCGGCCTGTTCCTGGGTGTTGAATGAGAATCGCCGGACAAACCGAATGTGATCGACAAACGATGACCCTGGAAAATCGAGCAGCGGACGCAGCTGCGGACTTCCCGCAAGTTTCTTTTGAATGTCATACGCGTCATTTTCAAGAATGTCGCGTAAGGGCATGTCGGGATGCTTCTGGCACCCGGAAAAAACACGGTCTGCCATCGCATGATACCGGCCGACGTTTACGGAGAGGATAAACATGATAATGAGAAACGTTTCGTCCCTCAGGTCTTCTTTGTAGCTGAGCAGCTCATGTGCCCGGATGATGCGGTACATATTGATGTAGCGTTTGACCGTCCTGGGTGTTGTGCCCACAAGAGAGGTCATTTCTTCGAGACACCTCAGCTCGGTCTTGGTCAGTTTCAGATCTTTGGGGGGCAAATAACGGACCGTCGCTTCCTCTTCCTTTGCATCTGACGAGGGATGGGCAGTCGCCGCCTGTGTGTCAAGTCTGGCTGGGCCGGCCTGTTGTCCAAGCAAGCGATCCGCGTCCACCAGCAACTGGTGGTGTTCACCGAGTGCAGCTAGATCGCGTGCGGCCTGCAGGGCCTGCTCTTGTTCTGGCGAAATCGGATCGGGAGCGAGCTGTTGTTCAAGCAGGGACCGCACCATTTTCTTGATCTTGTCTTCTGATGCTCGCTCCACGTGGAAAGGTATCTGGAAGATTTTCTCAAGATATTCCGCGGGCTGAATGATACGGATACCCAGGTCTTGCAGGAGCTCTGGATTACCATTCTTAGTGAACTGCGAGTACTGAAGAAGGTTCCGGTACGTGAGCGCATTGTGAACGCAGCGTTTATCGACGCCGACCACCACGATAAACAGGGGGTATGCCATCAGCAAGTGCACTGCCTGCAACACCTCGATCACTTTTTCATCGGAACAGCGGTCGAGGTCATCGATATACAGGATGATGCGGTCCAGTGGTTTTGCAAATTTCTTAAGGAATTCAATATCGGCTTCGATCTTTTCACCGCTTTCGTTGGCGCCTTTGAACAGGTTGCTCAGCGCTTCGAAATCACGCCGGACGGTGGAGATGATCCCCAGGTGCTTTTCGTATCCGCCTTCATCATTTTTTTTCTGGATGAAATTGAAAAACGCCTGTTTTGTGATGGAGTGTTTCAGCGCATATTCGACGTCCTGGATCTCCTTCTCTTTGGCGGCAAGGTTTACGGCCAGGTTGCTGATCTTCGAGTCCTGTTCGCCCAGTTCGGCCTGCAGCAGCCGCAGCTTCTTTTCATGATCGTATTCCGCGATGCGCACCTCCTCGTTGAAGTTGTTTTTGAATTCCATGACCGGAGAGACGAGGTTCTTGAATTTCTCAAAAGTGTCCAGCCATTTTTTCAACACAGGCCCGATCACGGTGACGAGCATTGCGGCCACTTTGCCGATCTCGTGGATTCTGCTTTGAAAAAAATCGCCCGGATCGATAATGAAAATTGTAAAGGCCACAAATGCGAGCCCGAAAAAGACCTTGTCACGGGTTCTAAATTTCAGGAAATTCTTTCCGAAAGTCGCCCAGGAACGCAGCTCATCGTTCAGGGCGTTTGGCGAGAGGGCGCTGAGCCTGTCTTCCGTGATCCCGAAGTCTGCGAGGCTTTTCTTCACATTGTCACCGAGCGGCTTGACACGCGCGAAGGCCTCCTCCCGCAAATTTTTCAGGCTGGTCACACGGATACGTTCCAGCAACTTCTCCTTGCTGTCGTGGGCGGTCGTGATCTCATCGATGAGGTCTTTTCGCTCGCGGTCAAGTTCCTGTTTTTCTTTTAAAATCGCGCGCTTCTGATCCGAGAGGATCTGCAGTTTTTCAGTGAGTTTCTGCTCCACTTCCGCTTTCTGTTTTTTTTCGGGCACATTCTCCTCAATGTAGTCATCTAGCTTTTCAAAGATGGTGGAGACAAGGCCGGCCCACAGATT
>DASPNN010000003.1:0-2144 GCA_035626495.1 Chryseosolibacter sp. | reverse complement strand
CCGGATGCATTCGAGCTTCAGAAAAATGTAATTGTCAGATTTGAAAAAAATGCGCAGATCGATAAGATCGTCACCGCTGCAGCCGAGGCGGAGATCTATGATCTTGTCAAAGTCGATCATTATCTTACAGATATCAAACGGCATTACGACCAGCTCCGAAAAGAATGTCTGACGGCCCTGAACGAGAAAGTTCTTGCATACGAATTCGCGGGAATTCGGCTTGACACCCTGGCCCGGACGATCGCCGACGATTTTGGGACAGTTTTGCCTGAAAAAAGGTATGCTGGCTATTCCAGCGTCGCCCGCCCTTCGTTTCATGCCGTGAAGGATGCAGGAAGTGGCAGCGCAAAAATCAGCAATTCGCAGCTGGCGGCGTCTCGCTACTATGACGCTTTGCCGTACGATGAGTTTGATGTTGTGATAAACCCGGTTATCGACCAGCCCGTTGTTCAACTGACTTACCAATTCAAAATCAGGTATTATCTCTCCGATGAAAAGCGGCAGGCGGAGTATCATTTCATTGGTGCGAATGGAGTAATCCAGAAACTCGATTTGAAGTGATGGCGATGCCGGCGGTGGTCAATCATTGATTCCCCTCATTTCGACCAGTGGAACCCGCTGTTGGTCGGTTCGGCGGTGACTTAACAAATGGTTAACAATGCGAGCCACTGCAAATGCGGAACTTTTGAAAAAAAACCGATGCTTAAGCTTCACTTGATACTCGCACTCAGGAACCTGTTGAAACGGCGGTTCTATGCGTCTATTGAAATTGCCGGATTGGCAATCGGACTGGCTTGTCTTGTCGTCATCCTTTTGCATTTCCGCAAGGAGACGAGTTACGATAAATTCGTCACAGATTACAAAAAGATCTTCCGCGTCCTGAATCTCGAAAGCGGGACCGGCAACCGGTACTCCGGAGGCGCTTCGGCCCTCGGCCTGCACGCGCGCACTGAGGTGCCGGGCATCACGGAGCTCGTGCGAGTCTTTTTTCCGTACCGGATGTTTTCCACGTCGGCCCTCATATCCATCGATGACCGGCGTTTTTATGAGGACAATATTATTGAAGCGGACTCCAATTTTTTCCGGATGTTTGATTTCACATTGCTCGAGGGGTATGCGGGTTCTGCATTGCGTCATCCGAACTCCGTGGTCATCAGTGAGCGTGTAGCCATAAGGTTGTTCGGACGCCAGCCTGCGCTGGGGAAAACCCTTCAGATCGACGGCGGTGAACTGCAGGTGTCGGGCGTCGCCCGCGTTCCACAGAATACGCATCTCGCGTTTGACTTTCTCCGTCCCGCGCACCACAACCCGGGACAATTGAATGTTTGGGAGCATACACTGGCATTCACCTATTTAAAGGTCCGCGACCCGGAGCTCGTGCCGGAAATCGAAAGACAATTGCACGACATAATCCTGAAGAACGCCACTACGGAGAACACCGATTACCTGAAAAGCTATTTTCAGATTCTGCAGCCGCTGGCAGAGATTCACAACACCGTTATCCAATGGGACATTGTAAAACCGGTGTCGAGGATGCAGCTATGGTCGATCCTTGGCCTGGCTGTTTTTATCCTCCTGCTCGCCGTGACAAATTTTGTAAATCTCACCACGGCCCGTGCCGGTGAACGCATGAAAGAAACCGGGATCAGCAAGATCCTCGGAGCTTCGCGGCGAAGATTGACCATGCAGTTCTTTGCGGAGTTCTTCATCGCTTCTGTGCTTGCAGGCGCTCTGGCGCTGATTTTCCTGCCCTGGCTGACAAAGGTATTCAATGCAGCCATGAATACTTCATTGGACAGCCGGGAGATAATGGAGCTGCCAATGATCCTATTATTTATTTTTACCTTGATCGTCACGGCTGTCTTGTCGGGCGTCTATCCAGCTGCCAAACTTTCGAGGTTCAGGCCGACCGACGTCTTTAAACGGGCAACAAGCACCGGTCGCCCCCAGCACCGGTTGCGGTCTATCCTGGTGGTGTTCCAGTTTGTGATCTCGATCGGACTTCTCAGCGGAACATTTATTGTCCGAAATCAGGTGCAATTCCTTCAGAAGGCCGACCTCGGGTTTAACAAGGAGCATGTCTATATCGTCCGGTTTCGACAGGCAGACCCGGCGCGTTTTGAACGACTGAAAAATCTCTTATT
>DASPNN010000002.1:0-3036 GCA_035626495.1 Chryseosolibacter sp. | reverse complement strand
ATCTCCGCCCGCACGGACCCACTGAGAACAACGACCGGGATATGCGCAAACTTCGACGATTTAAGATCCCGGATAATATCCGTTGAACTTTCGGGTGCGGAATGGTAGTTCAGCAAGATCAAAGACGGCAACCGTTCTTTTTTCCGGTCGCGTTCCGAGAGGTGTCGGAAGAACTCATCGCTGTTCGCAACAAAAGACAAAGCGATCGGGTAACGGAATTCGTCGAAGACGGCTTGTGTGATATAACGGTCGTCTTCGTCGTGCTCAAGCATTAAGATATTGCGCTTCATGTTTGCAGCTTTTGTGCAAGAAAGCAAATATTTACGAAAATGCCGCGCTGGAATGGCGATCGGAAAGGAGCTGCCTGTCGCAAATGGCTACACGGCCGTGGCACACACAAGGTGAGCCAGTCCGATCTCCCGCAAAACAGAAACAAAATTCCGGGTGTCTATGGGTTTAATAAGGTACCCTTCCGGACTCAGACGAAAGGACTCGACATACTTCCTGCCCTCCTTCGAGGATATCAGCGCAACAACCGGAATATTTTTCCGCGCCAGGTCATTCTTCAATTTTGCGAGGATCTCGATACCGTCGACCTTGGGCATTTTCAAGTCGAGTAAAATAACAGCCGGCGGCTTGGTGCTGGAAGCAAACAGATATTCGAGGGCAATGGCCCCGTCATCGAGATGGATCAGCTTGGGAAGTTTGAGCTTGTTCAATGCCGATATGGCGATTTCGGCATCATCGGCATCGTCTTCGATCAACAGGACAGTATCGTTGAAACAGGACATCTTGATTCTCCCAGGTAAAATAAGTTACTCGTTTGCCGGGATAGCTAAAACGCCCGTACAGTTTTCGTAACCAAGGTCAGGAATTGTTTACAAGAGTAATCGTTTTCGCACTGAACACAAGCAGCGGTTTGCTAAAAAATCTTATCGGGCGACCAGCGTAGCCGAAGGCATGTTTTTTAATGTCCGTATATAAAAAAACAATGAAAAAAAATAAGAGCAAGAACCGGCAAAGGCCCCAACCTGGACCGATCACCGACGGCGATGCGCGTCCCGATCAACTTGATCCCGACAAGATTGAAAGAAAACTTCAGCGTGAAAGTGAAGAAAACCCGGAACCATTCTCCTCGAACCGTGGCGCAGACGTCAACTCGCTTGAAGATTTTAAGGATGAAAAATAACCCGGCAAGACCTCCATCGTAAAGCGTACACAATATTTTGGCAGCTGGTTCGGAATGTCTTTTTACGAAACCGATTCCACGGTTCCCCTATCCGCTTCGCCTGAATGAGGCATAGCCGTACCGTTGTACACCAGGTGGTTATCTGCCCATTGACGGAATGGCGCGGTCGATGGAGGAAAAGAAAATGCGCCAATCGCCATCGCATCCTACTGCCAAACAGCACGGGTCAGATACCCTTTTGCCAACCCCCTTGAAGCGGGCATAAGATTTTAGCAGCATAGCAGTCCGGAAAGCCGTCGGCACTTTCAGATCAATGCTACAAAGTCTCAAAATATATTTTTAACAATTAACACCAGGTCCATGAAAACAAAAACCATTAAAATGCTACTCTTCAGTATGCTGCTTACACTGACGATGCCTTCCATCTCGCTGGCCGACAACACCCTTCCGCCCGTGGATTCGAAAGAAGCAAGGGCAATGAGGCTCAACCAACGCCTCGAAGAGATCCGGGAAATGGATACCAAGAATATGACCCGGAAAGAAAAACGTGAGTTGAGGGTCGAAGTACGGACTATCAAAAAAGAGCTCGCTGCCATCAGCGGGGGTGTTTACCTTAGCATAGGAGCGATCCTGCTCATCGCGCTCCTTTTGATCCTTCTTTTATGAGAAATTAAACAGATGTCCGGCGCCCCGGAGCTGTCCGGGCACCGGACATCACAATTTTGCCTTTGGCAGAAAAGATGGCTTAAGCCGGTTTTTCGAGATCTGCTCATAAGCGAACGCCATCGCAATGAGCTGCCCCTCCTGGAACGCGCCCGAAAAAAAATTCAGCCCGACCGGCAAGCCGAAGACAAAACCCATCGGAACAGTAATGTGCGGGTATCCTGCCATCGCGGCTCCCGAATACATCCCGTAACCGCTGAACGCATCGCCATTGACAGGATCGGTACACCATGAGGGGCCATTGGCCGGCCCAAAAATCGCATCCAGAGAGAATTCCTTCAGCGTCTGATCGATTGTCGCCCGGACACTCAGAACTTTTTCCAAAGCGTCCTGGTATTCCTTGGTGCCAAGATCCGCGCGCTCTTCCGACATCTCGAGGATTTCCTGCTTGAAGTACGGCATCGCTCGCGCTTCATTAGCTTTGTTGAAATCGATGACCTCCTTGAGCGACCTGACTGGCGCGCGTCGTGTTGCCAGGTACTTATTCAGCCCATCCTTGAATTCAAACTGCAACAACTTGAACGGCGCGCCCTCAAGCTTCAAACGGCTCCTGAATTCAACCTCAATCACTTCTGCGCCAGCAGTTCTCATCTGGCCAATGGCATTCTGAAGCAAGCCATCCACCGAAGGGTGCGCTTTGAGAAATGCTTTTTCTACGCCCAACCGCTTGCCTTTCAGGCCATTCGGATCCAGAAACCGCGAATAGTCGCGGTGCACAAGAGCCTGTCCCCTGCCGGTTGTCGCGTCATCGGCATCCGCTCCCGCGAGCAGACCGAGTACAATGGCGGCGTCTGTCACGGTACGCGCCATGGGCCCGGCGGTATCCTGTGTGTGCGCGATGGGAATGATTCCCGACCTGCTGCAGAACCCGATAGTCGGCTTGATACCAACAACACCGTTTACCGATGAAGGACAGGCAATCGATCCGTTGGTTTCTGTGCCGATGGCAATTGCACAGAGGTTGGCGCTGACTGCAACACCCGACCCTGAGCTGGAACCGCATGGATTCCGGTCGAGCGCGTATGGATTTTTGGTCTGTCCGCCCCGGCTGCTCCATCCGCTTGTCGACCGGGTCGACCGGAAATTTGCCCACTCACTCAGGTTGGTCTTTCCAAGGATGACCG
>DASPNN010000001.1:0-7293 GCA_035626495.1 Chryseosolibacter sp. | reverse complement strand
AGATCGGAAAGGGTGACTATTCCCCAGCCGTACGGATACGCAGCGACGAGGACACACTTGGCCACGCCTTGAATAATATGAAACTCAACCTCCGGAAGCTTTCCGAGGAGAATGCGAACCGGACGTGGTTATTGACGGGCAACAGCGAGTTGAACGAAAAGACCCGTGGTGAAAAGGAAGTCAGGGCCCTGGCCCAGGAAGTGATCGTCCAAATTGCGAATTACCTGGATGCCAAGGTTGGCGCCATCTATTTGAAAGAAAACAATCACCTCTATCTCACGGGCAGTTACGCATTTCATCATCGGAAGGAAAATGCAAATGAGTTTCAGGTAGGCCAAGGGTTAGTAGGACAGGCCGCGCTGGAAAAGAAGCCGATCATATTTTCTGATGTGCCAGACGCATATCTGAAAATTACCTCTGGTCTGGGAAACGTCGTTCCCCGGAATCTCATCGTATTTCCGTTTCTGTATGAAAACGAGGTAAAGGGGGTCATTGAGCTGGGGACGACCCGTGAGGTCAGAGACCTCGACATGCAATTCCTCAACATTTCGGCCGACAATGTTGCCATTGCCTTTCACGCTGCGCAATCGCGTTTCAAAATGAAGGAACTCCTTGAAGAAACCCAGCGCCAGGCAGAAGAACTCGAAGTGCAGCAGGAAGAGCTGAAGCAGGCGAATGAACAGCTTCAGGAAAAAACTCGTTTGCTTCAGAAATCAGAGGCCGAGCTGAAAGCCCAGCAAGAGGAGCTGCAGCAAACAAACGAGGAGCTTGAAGAGAAAGCCAACCTGCTCGAACAGCAAAAGGAAAGACTCGAGAGCGCAAAAATGGAGATCGAAAACAAAGCCCGCGAGCTCGAAGTGACGAACAAGTACAAGTCGGAATTTCTGGCCAATATGTCGCACGAGCTGCGTACCCCTCTGAACAGCATCCTGATACTGGCGCAGCTGATGTCCGAGAACAAAAACAAAATCCTGGGGGAAAAAGAAGTCGAGTTTGTCAAGAACATCTACAATTCGGGCACCGACCTGCTGAATCTGATCAACGAAATCCTCGATCTTTCCAAGGTAGAGTCTGGAAAGATCGAGCTGGAGATCTCCAATGTTTATCTTAAGGAGATCGTCGCCGATATTAAAGACATGTTTTCGGAACTCGCGCGGTCTCGCGCGATCGAATTTCTGATCACAGTCGACGAAGAGCATCTGCCAGCGCCGTTTGTTGTCACCGACGGGCAGCGCCTCTTGCAGATTGTGAGAAACCTTTTGTCCAACGCCTTTAAGTTCACGGACCGAAACGGGAAAGTGGAGGTAAACATTGAGGCAGCGTCACCTAAAACGGTTTATCGTAGCCACGAGCTGATCGGGGCTGATCACGTGTTGGCCATTCGTGTGTCCGATACAGGAATCGGTATTCCTCAGAACAAACAATCCATCATTTTTGAAGCGTTTCAACAGGCCGATGGTTCGACGAAAAGAAAATATGGGGGCACCGGCTTGGGGCTGTCAATCTGCCGTGAGCTGGCCGCGGTGCTCGGCGGCGAGATTGTTCTTCAAAGCGAAGAGGGGAAGGGCAGTACGTTTACCTTATACCTGCCTTTTTCACGGAAGACGGAAGCGGGTGAAGGCGGCACACGGCGCGCGGAAATGCCGTCCCGGAAAGAAACGATGGTCCGGCATCAACCCGTAAGCGGGTCACTGGAGATGTCGCAACAGGCGGGGCCCGGTGTCGATGACGACCGCCACAATCTCCGGGAAAACGACCGCGTCGTGCTCATTATGGAAGATGATATGGCATTTTGTAAACTCCTCGTGGATTTTGTACGCGAACGAAAGTACAAGGCAATCGTCGCCCATCAGGGAAACGTCGGCCTGAGCTATGCCCGCTACTATAAACCTGACGCCATACTTCTCGACATGCGTCTGCCCGTTGTCGATGGAACCGAAGTGCTGAAACAACTTAAGAACGATCCGCAATTGCGACATCTGCCGGTGCAGATAATTTCCGGATTCGATCTGAGAAGAGAAAGCATAGCCCTCGGCGCCTTCGACTTTATCCGCAAACCGGTAAGTCGCGATGACCTCCAGCGCGCCCTCGACAAGCTCGAGGATTTTGTCAGCCGGAAGATGAAGAAACTTCTGATCGTGGAGGATAATGATCAGCAAAATAAGGCGATCCGGGAGCTGATTGGCAACGGAGATGTAAAATGCTACTCCGCGTATTCCGGAGCTGAGGCGATCGAGATGTTAAACCAGGACAAATTTGATTGTACAATAGTCGACCTGGGACTGCCCGATATGCTTGGATTTGACTTGTTGAAAAAAATCAAGGCCGATGAAAAGCTTAATAAAATTCCCATTGTCGTTTACACGGGCAAAGACCTGAACAAGGAGGAGAATGCCTTGTTGAATAAGCTTGCTGATACGGTCGTGCTGAAGACTGTCGATTCCTTTGAGCGGCTCCTGGACGAGACTACGCTCTTCCTCCACCGGGTTGAATCCCGGCTCCCTAAAGATAAGCAGAACATGATCCGTCAGCTTCACCGGACAGACGAAGTGCTGCGCGATAAGGTCGTCCTCGTAGTGGATGACGACATGCGCAATATTTACTCTCTGACCAATGCGCTGGAAGAGGAAGGTGTTCAGTGCCTCGTGGCAGAGAATGGAAAGGCAGCGATCGATATCATCGAGAATCAGCGCGTGGACATGATCCTGATGGATGTGATGATGCCGGAGATGGATGGATATGAAGCGACTCAGTGCATCCGGAAAATGGAAGGACTGGATAAATTGCCGATCATCGCCCTGACTGCCAAAGCCATGAAAGGAGATCGCGAAAAATGCCTGGCGGCGGGAATGTCAGACTATATCGCTAAACCGGTGAACATCGATCAGCTTGTATCCCTAATGCGCGTATGGCTGTATCGTTAGAGAACCGGTCTATGGCTGAATTTGAACAAAAAGAGTTTAGGGAATTGCTCGAATCCATCCGTCATGTGTACGGATATGACTTCACCAATTATGCGGAAGCCTCTGTTAAAAGAAGGGTTCTTCACTTTATGCAGGCCCAACACGTCGAATCGCTCGATGGGCTTGCAAAAATCCTGGTCCGCGATGAACGAATGTTCGAGCTCTTTATCCAGGAGCTTTCGGTTACAGTGACCGAGATGTTCCGGGATCCCTTGTTTTTCAAATGCCTGCGGTCGAAGGTTATCAAAAGGCTAGCGACCTATCCGGTGATCAGGATCTGGGTCGCCGGCTGCGCGACCGGGGAGGAGGTTTATTCGCTGGCCATCATTCTTAAAGAAGAAAACCTGCTCGAGCGCGTTATCATATACGCAACCGACATCAATCAGAAGTCACTGGAGATCGCGCGACAGGGAATTTACCCGCTGGCCAGCATGAAGACCTATACCACCAACTACATCAAAGCTGGCGGGAAACGTTCATTCTCCGAGTACTACCAGGCAAAATACGGTTCGGTCTTAATCGACAAGACATTGCGGCAAAATATCGTATTCGCGCCGCATAACCTCACCACGGATAACTCGTTTAATGAATTTCAGATGATCACTTGCCGCAACGTGCTCATCTATTTTAATCAGCAGTTGCAGGACCAGGTGATCAGTCTGTTCTACGACAGCCTCTGCACGTTTGGATTCCTTGGACTCGGCAATAAGGAGTCGCTGCTTTTTTCGGAAAAAAAGGACTTTTTTGAAGAGGTCGATCGAAGGGAAAAGGTGTTCATGAAAATCCCATAGGAATGAAGATAATCATCATCGGATGTTCGGCGGGCGGACTACAGGCATTGTCACAAGTGCTGGAAAGGCTGTCTGTCGGACTCAGCGTCCCGGTGGTGGTGATTCAACATCGTGCAAATGAGCACGTCAATCTTCTCGAAGAAGTGCTTCAGCACCGTTGCGGCATCAAAGTCAAACAGGCCGACGAAAAAGAGAAGATACGCCCCGGCATCGTTTATGTTGCGCCTCCCGGATATCACTTGCTGTTTGAAAACGATCACACTTTTTCGCTCTCCTCCGATGGTCCCGTCAAGCACAGCATGCCATCGATCGATGTGTCGCTGGAAAGCGCGGCCATGGTTTTCGGGAAAGCCCTGGTGGCTATTATCCTCACAGGCGCAAGCGACGATGGCGCGACCGGCATACGAACCGTCAGAAAATACGGCGGATTGACAATCGCCCAGGATCCGGCAGAAGCCCAATTTCCACACATGCCGCAGTCGGCCATTGACACGGGATGCGTGAGGTTTATACTTCCGCTTGCAGGTATTAGTAACCTGTTGGCAGCACGACGATTTACATCCGCGCATGAAGAAAAATGATCAGACAATATTGCTTGTAGACGACAAAAAGGCGAACATCATCGCATTGCAGAGCCTTCTTGAAAAGCCCGGCCGCGCATTCGTTCAGTCGATGAATGGCCGTGAGGCTTTAAAGATCGCGCTCAATAAATCAGTGGACCTGATTATTCTTGACGTTCAAATGCCGGACATGGACGGATTTGAAGTTGCCCACATCCTAAGGTCGAACAAGAAAACAAAAGATATCCCGATCATTTTTGCCTCGGCAGAAAAAACCGAGCAGCAGTCGATGTTGAAGGGCTTTGAGGAAGGTGCCATCGATTACCTGTTCAAGCCACTGAACCCGGAGATCACCAAGGCCAAAGTGTCGGTGCTGCTCAAGTTTCAAATGCAGAAGAAGGAGCTGGTCGAGAAAAATCAGTCGCTCGAAAAGTCAGCGCTGCTGATCAACAATTCCGCCGACATCATCGGCATCATCGACGTGGCAACCTCAAAGTTTGAGGAGGTCAACAATGCCTTCTCGGTGATCACCGGCTACCCAATCGAAGAGGTCAATGGTACATCGGTAGCATTTTTCCTGGGTAATGACGACCGCTTACACGTTCAGGATCTGTTGCAAAGCAAAAAACACAGATTGAGTTTCGAATCCAGCATTCATTGCAAGGACCGGTCGATCAAGTGGCTGCAATGGAACGTGACGGTCAAATATAACAAGTGGTTCATCAATGCACGCGATATCACGGAGATCAAGCAGGTTGAGAAAATACGGAATTACCTAGCCACCGTCGTCAAGCAGTCCAGTGACGCAATCTACATTCACGACCATGAAGGAAAGATCATTTCGTGGAATGAGGGTGCTGAAAAAATATATGGGTACTCGGAACGGGAAGCGCTGGAAATGAAAATATGGAACATCATCCCTGAATTTTTACAACCCGAAAGCCAGCTGATCACAGGGCGGATTTTCGCCGGAGGCAAAATCCAGATGTTGCAGACCAAACGGATCACCAAGCACGGTAAGATCGTCGACGTACTGTTTTCCGCATCCGTTATCGTGGATACAAATCAACCTCCGTCCATTGCAATCACAGAACGCGATATCACCCTTCAAAAAGTGGCTGACGAAAAGATCCGGGAATTGAATCTTGACCTGAAAAAAAATGTTCTTCAGCTGGAGGAAACCAACAAAGAGTTAGAGTCATTTTCATATTCGGTATCCCATGACCTGCGTTCGCCACTCCGCGCGATTGATGGAAATGCGAGAATTTTGGAGGAGGACTACCCCGACCGGCTAGACGAGCAGGGTATATCCGTTATCCATAAGATCAGCTCCAACGTGAAAAAAATGGAAACCCTGATCAACGACTTGCTTGAGTTTTCGAAAATCGGAAAAAAAGCTGTTCGGAAGTCGATCGTCAGCACCGGTGAACAGGTGCGCAGTGTGATCTCGGATATTTCTTCTGTGACCAGGCACCGGGCTCAGATAACCGTCCTGCCGTTATCTGACTCGTATGTCGACCATGTCCTGTTCAACCAGGTGTGGGCTAATCTGATCTCGAATGCGATAAAGTATTCGGCTAAAAAAGAGGAGCCAGTAGTAGAAATAGGCCAGTTATTATCCGGTGAAGATGTGGTGTATTATGTACGTGACAACGGTGCCGGGTTCGACATGGAATATGCCGACAAACTTTTTGGTACCTTTCAGCGGCTTCATCACGCGTCGGAGTTTGAGGGAACCGGCATCGGGCTGGCGATCGTCAAGCGGATCATTCTCAAACATGGTGGACGCATCTGGGCCGAAGCCAAACCTGACGAAGGGGCGACGTTTTATTTCACGGTGCCGCCAAGCGACCCCCATTAGGTTTAAACGCCCCACCAGTAAAGCTGCGAGCCCGGAGTTTTTCACTCAATAGTCTGCCAGCCGACACAGTTATTTTGCACAATCGTCCGTTCTTCGGATTTTGAAGGCTTTTAACTCAACCCACTCATGACCAATAGAAAAGTTATCGATGGTTATCCGTTCGTGGAATACCAAAGAATTCTCCCGTCTGAGCACGAGCTGATTTCGCGAACACGTGATTTTTTTGATCTCATGAACAGCCGGCGAAGTGTCCGGATATTTTCAACAAAGCCAGTTCCACGGGAAGTGATCGAGAACATCGTCAATACAGCTTCCACCGCACCGTCGGGTGCCCATAAGCAACCCTGGACTTTTTGTATCGTCTCCGATCCCTCGCTCAAGAGCCGTATTCGGCTCGAAGCCGAGAAGGAGGAATTTGAAAATTATCATGGCAGGATGGGAACCGAGTGGATGCAGGATTTACGCCCCTTCCAAACCGATTGGCACAAAGAATTCCTGGAAGCCGCTCCGTATCTTATTATCGTGTTCCGCAAGGCATACGATGTCGGCTCCGATGGTGTTAAGCGCAACAACTATTATGTTCACGAATCGGTTGGGATTGCGTGTGGATTTTTACTTGCAGCAATTCATTACGGCGGCCTGGTGGCCCTAACACATACGCCAAGCCCGATGAATTTCCTTGCAAGGCTGCTGAACCGTCCCGCCAATGAAAAGCCTTACCTGCTGATCCCCGTGGGCTATCCCGGCTCCGAATGCTTTGTGCCCGATCTAAGACGAAAGCCTACCAATGAAATCGCGGCGTTTTACGAGCGCTCATAGCAACATGAAGTTTTTTTGAAAAACTTTTGGGGATAAAAAATAACCCCGATCCGCTGACCGGGGCTATCCAACAAGAAAGGCAGGCCTGTGTTATTCCACAAAGAATCGTGAGTGGTAAATGCGGTTGTCCGCCTTCAGCTGTACAACGTACAGGCCTTTGCGCAGCCCAGGTAACTTTATCGAAACAGTGTTTTTCGTGAAATCCGACTTCATCAGACGTTGTGTGAAAATTTTTTGTCCCCTGAAATCGGTAATGACCACCATCATGGTTTTGCCCGGCTGTCCTTCGAACTGGAGGT